>CAYRLT010000623.1:0-12528 GCA_964425095.1 uncultured Luteolibacter sp. | reverse complement strand
CGTGGCGCGCGATATATCGGCCGCGCAGCCGGATTTTGACCCCAACGCCCCCGTGGCAACATGGCTTTACCATGAGCGGGTTTGGCAGCAATGGGAAGTGCCGCAGTGGAGATTATTCAGCTTAGTTTTCCACACCGATCGGGGTCCGGCACACTCACTGGCTTTTTCGCGCCGATCGACAACAGCAACTGGCTGTCACTGGGATCCTTTTCGACCGCCACCTCGGGCAATGATGTGGACTTGGTTTGGACGGCGGCCATCCCCGAGGCGCGCACGGTCCTTTTGTGGTCGTTTGGAATGCTGGCGCTCTTGGGCTGCCGCTCGCGCGATAAATCCCCTGGAGTCTGAGGTCACTTTCTTCTAAGGCAGGGGCCCATCGCCCGCTCACGGCCCCTAGCTGGAGGCTTGACATAAGCCCCCATTCCTGATTGCCTTCGGCGTCTGGCACTTTGTGTCCTGTCCAAAAATTCCGTCAGCTCTGCAAGTTCAGCATCGCGCTTTCCGTATTACGCTAGCTCTGCTTCGCCTGAAAATCTTGGGAATCCTCTTCATTCTTCAAAATCACACTCTCCATGGACTGGTCATCACCCCTTTGGTACGCCTCGTATATTCTCGTTCTGATCGGCCTTGCCGGTTACGGGTCGCATCGTTTGACAATCGTGTTTCTCTACTTGAAACACGCCCGCAATCACCCCAAACCCAAGGAACTCTTCAAGGAAGTACCGCTGGTGACCGTGCAACTCCCGGTGTTCAACGAGATGCATGTGGTGGACCGCTTGCTCGCCGCCGTATCCGCCATGGATTACCCGCAGGACAAGCTGCAAATCCAATTGCTCGACGACTCAACGGACGAAACCGTCGGCATTTGCCGCGAGGGCATCGCCCAGCTCAAAGCCCGCGGCTTCGATGCCGAGCACATCCACCGCTCCGACCGCACCGGATACAAGGCCGGTGCCTTGGAAAACGGCACCCGTTTCGCCAAAGGTGAGTTTCTCCTGATTCTGGACGCCGACTTCGTGCCAAACCCGGACTTGCTCCAAAAAACCATCCACTATTTCACCGATGAAAAAATCGGCATGATCCAGACACGTTGGGGCCACCTGAACCGCACTTTCAACGTGCTCACCCGCATCCAGGCGATGTTCCTCGACGGCCACCTCGAACTGGAACAAACCGCCCGCAATCGCTCCGGTCGATTCTTCACCTTCAACGGCACCGGCGGCATCTGGCGGAAATCCTGCATCGCCGACGCCGGCGGCTGGGAACACGACACCCTCACCGAGGACATGGACCTCAGCTACCGCGCCCAACTCAATGGCTGGCGCTTCATTTTCCTCAACGACGTGGAAACTCCGGCCGAGCTTCCCGTGGACATGGACGGATTCAAGAGCCAGCAACACCGCTGGACCAAGGGCTCGATCCAAGTTTGCAAAAAAGTCCTGCCCGCCATCTGGAAAGCCGACATCCCGCTTTTTATCAAAATGGAGGCCACCGCTCACCTGACCTCGAATTTCGCCTACCTGCTCCTGATCCTCCTCTGCTTCCTGATTTACCCAAATCAACAATGGCAGCCGGACTTCGGCAAATTCACCTACTACATCATCAACGTCCCGATCTTCTTCTTCTCCTCGGTTTCGGTAATCGTGTTTTACCTCGTCTCGCAAAAAGCCCTCCGCCCCGGCTCATGGTGGCGGGAAATCCCCTACTTGCCGCTCTTGCTCGCCCTCGGCATCGGGATGTCGATCAGCAACGCCAAGGCCGTCATCGAAGCGCTTTTCAATCACCAAAGCGCCTTCATCCGCACCCCGAAATACGGCATCGGCCAAGCCCGCCGCAGCGATTGGAAAAAGAGCAGCTACAAGGCGATGAAGACCCTCACGCCCTTCGTCGAATTGCTCTTCGGATTCTTTTTCCTCTTCATCGTCCTCGATGCCGCCATGCGCGGAAGCTGGTCCTCGGCCATTCTCCTGCTGCCCTTCCCTGTCGGCTTTTTCTACACCTCGCTTTCATCTCTCGTCCGCATGTTGCCATCCGGCTCCACAGTGGCTGAATCCGAAATAGTGAACCGCAAAACTCCGTAAAAAAACATGATGGGATTTCCGCCGCCGCGTCTCCTCCTGATCTCAGCCATCGGCCTCTTCGCCTCGCTCGGATTCACCAGCTGCGGCTCCACTCCATGCGGCAATGACACACGCCACAAAATGATCGTTAGCGTGCGTGATCAAAAAATGCTGCTCGTTCAAGATGGCTCTCCCGTAAAGTCTTACAAAATCTCCACCTCCAAGTTCGGGATCGGCGATCGCCCCGGCAGCAATTGCACGCCTCTCGGCCGACTGCAGGTCGCAAAAAAAATCGGCGACAGAGCCCCGCTCGGCAGCGTTTTCAAAAGCCGCCGCCCGACCGGGGAAGTCATCAAACCCAACGCGCCCGGACGCGACCCGATCGTCACCCGGATCATCTGGCTGACCGGCAAGGAACCTCACAATTGCAACGCATATCGCCGGACGATCTACATCCACGGCACGCCTGAAGAACGCCGTCTCGGTGCGCCCGCCTCCTACGGCTGCATCCGCATGAGCAGCCGGGATGTCGCGGATTTATACAATCGCATCGGCTACGGAGCCGATGTCTTCGTGATTCGCGGCTCCATCCAAGGTAAAAAATCCAGCCAATCTTCAGCCAATAACGGAAAAATCACCAGCCGCCAAGGCCGCGGATAAGAAACTGCGAAACATGAGCTTGACACCTCGGATCGATTCCCTAAGTTCGCCCGCCCGCCTCCAGGCACCCGACTTTTTTTAAGATACCACCATGGCCAATCACAAATCCTCGATCAAGCGCACACGCCAAACCATCGTCCGCACCGAGCGTAACCGCGCGGAAAAAAGCCGCATGAAGACGCTTCGCAAGAAAGTTCTCGTCGCCATCGCCGCCGGTGACAAAGCCACTGCCGCTAAGGCCAGCTCTGAGTTTTCCTCCGCTGTGGACAAAGCCGCCAAACGCAGCGTCATCCATTCGAACAAGGCCGCTAACCTCAAGAGCAAGACTGCGAAAGCCATTGCCGCGATCGCCTGATCCCTTCGCCCCGCCGGTTTACTCCGGCAATCCAGAAAACAAGCGGACCGGGCCACCGGTGCCGCTTTTTTCATGACTCACATGGCTGAATCTCCTCCACCGAACCGCGCCGCCACCGCTGCAAAAATCGCCTCCAATCCCACAGGCTACAAAGTCTGTGAAGGGTGCGATTCAATCGTCGGCAGCGGTGCCGCACTTTGCCCAAACTGCCACAGCTATCGTTTCGAAACCTCCGCCGAACGCGTCGTCCAACAGGCACGCATCCTCGGCGCCCGCGAACAAACGACCGTGACCGCCAGCGATCTGGCATAATCCCGGGCTAATCGCCTGCAATTGAAATCTCCCATGCCCGAAATCATCGGCTTCAAAGAATGGCAAGTCGTCTGCGATGCTCTCGCATCCGGCCGCCAATCTATCATCCTCCGCAAAGGCGGTATCCACGAAGGCCGGGCAGGTTTCTCATTCGCCCATTCATCGTTTTTCCTGTTTCCCACCCGCTTTCACACCCAAGCCGACCAGGTCCGCGAGGGCCAAGTCGTGGTCATGCCGGAATGGCAAACCGGTGACGAAATCCAAATCACCCACCACGCCGAAGCACTGTGGGCTGTCACGCTCACCGATTGGGAACAAGTCGCCGCACTCGCACCCTTGCACATCTATTCGGAAGCCACCGTGCGCGATCGCTTCGATTGGCAAGGCAAAGGCATGGCCGCCGGCAGCATCCATATCGCACTCGTCCGCACCCGGAAACTCGCCGAGCCCTGGACCTTCCCCTACCAACCCAGCTTCGGCGGCTGCCGCAGCTGGATCAACCTTCCCGTTCCTCCAGAAAACTGGCAGCAATCAGCAACTCCAGTCCTCGATGATCGAACATTCGCGGCTCTCGCCACTCAGCTGCAGAGATCCTAATGGAGCGGCGGAACGTGTCCGCCGATGCCCATGAATAGTCAATGAGGCAAGGGAAACGCTTTCCATTGTCACCTCATGGTCAAGGCGAACACGGTTCGCCCCTCCGTGTTCATACATCGCCCCCCCTTGGAGCGGCGGAACGTGCCCGCCGATGCCCATGATTGGCCAATAAACTGAGCGCAGCGTTCCCATTGTCTCCTCATGGTCCGGGCGATCATGCATCGCCCCTCCGGGTTCATGCATCACCCCTCCGGAGCGGCGGCACGCTTGCCACAATTAATGTCGCGGCCGCGACATTAATTATGGATGGCTTGTGCGTGTCATTGCCCTCTCACCCAAAACCCGGGCTGGCTTCCCGCCCAACCATCCCCCAAACTCCTCCCGTGATCGCCCGGCGAAAAATCCGCTATCCTGTCTCACCATCGCTGAGGCAGTATCTCTATCATTTCGACCGACAGCGGGACATCCCGAAGATCTACGACGAACTCTGCCGCTTCACGGGCGCTATCCCCTACGAAGATCCACAAGGCCGCGAAACACTCTGGCTGACGGTCATGTATCCGCCGGAGGTTTCTGCGGAAATCCTGCCGCGTCTCACCGCCATCTACACCGAACTAAAACTTGGTCGCGACGCTAAACAGCACGAACACTTGCTGGTGGACCGCATCGACTTCGGCGATTTCGGAAACTCGCGCCCCTTCCGCATCCGCATCACCAATCTCTTCAACGACAACTCGGACTATTTCTACGTCAAACACGCCGATGCCTCACGCGTCTTCGGCCTCGAACTCGAACACATCCTCTCGCCCAATCGCATCAACTATCTCGTCAACGGCAATACGCTCATCGAGGAACACATCGCCGGCGTCCCGGGCGATGTCTTCCACCGCGATTACCTCAATCAACCCGGACTCAACAAAGTCCGCATCGCCAAGGAATTCACAAAATTCAACGAACGCACCTTCATACGTCTGTTAGGCGACATGCGCAGCGTGAACTATGTCGTCGATATCACCCCGGATTTCGAGGAAGTCCAATACCGCGTGCGTGCCATCGACTTCGATCAGCAGTCGTATGAAGGAAATGGAAGCATCTATCTGGCATTCCGTTTCCGTTCGAACCGCGCCGTGACCAAGCTCGCCTTCGACGTTCTCAATCGCAAAAGCATCGATCAATACGTGGCCGAGGAACACGCACAAATGGCCCGCCGCGCCAAGGTCGAGAGCAGCCGCCTGCGCGCATTGTTAGGTGTGATGCGCCGTGAAGAACTCGCCCCGCGCGAACACGTCGTCACCCTCGCCAAGGAACTCGACCGCATGCACGGCAGCCACGACTATCAAGACTGCAAAACCATGGGCGAGCTCACCACCATGCACATTTCACGCATGCTCGAAATCGATCCCGGAGACTCGGTTTTCGACAACCCGTTCTGATCTGGTTTGGCAACAGGATGCCAGGCCAAGTGGCGCGGGCATCCTGCCCGCCGCCTCCAAGTTAGTCCGGTGGCTTATGTAAATTCGGCGTAAATCCGGGAAATCGGATTGAATCGAGACAGCCGATCGGGAATCATTCCATTCCATTTCGCGACGAAACGTTGGGGAAAAATCCTAAGGATTTCACACTTCGTGGGTCAAAGACTCGGAGCCATAGCCCACCCGGAAATCAAGCAAACGGAATAAAATCCACCATGAAACCACTCGTCGCCTGTCTGTTCGTCCTCACCGGAATCCACGCCACGGCAGCCCCCTCCGCCCTTCCGGGAATCCAAGCGGAAATGCGCGCCCTCCAATTCGACAAAGCGATCAATCTCGCGAATCAAGCCGTCACCGCCAAGGACGCGGATTCCGACCAAGCATTGTTCCTCAAGGCGACCGCCCAATTTCAGAGCAAAAAATTCTCCGATGCCGCCACCACCGCCGACAAACTCATCGCCGACTTCCCGAAATCCCAGTGGCAGCACAAGGCGGTGTTTCTCAAAGCACAGGCCTTCATCGAGCAGAAGAAATTCGCCGAAGCCGCCGCCATCTACCAGTCGGAGTCCGCACGCATCCTCTCGCCGGAACGCAAACAGGCACTCGTCGGCGAAATCCTGCGCTTCGCGGAAAAACTCGAAGCCAAACCGGACCCGAATGTCCCCGACGCCCCGCAACCCAATTTCGCCAAAGCCTACTCGCTCTATACCAAGGCGCTCGCCATCGAACTCCCGCGCGATTTCCGCGACTCCATCGTCTTCCGCAAAGCCCGCGCCATCCAGCAGGCAGCCAACGCGGGGCAAGCCATCCAGGACTTCCAAGCTTACCTCACCGAATACGACCCGGCCTGGACCGGACCCGCCGGTTCAGGCTCCGCGCGTCTGCCGATGATCAATCCACCGCCTGCCGGAAAACACGCCGCCATGGCCCGCTTCCGCCTCGCCGAGTCGTTCCACCAATCCGGCAATCCCGCCGCTGCCCGCATGGAACTCGAAGACCTGCTGAAATTGATCAATTCATCGAATCCGCCCGCCACCCTGCTCGCCGAACTCACTACCGACGAAGGCAAAAAACTCCGGCCTGAAATCCGCTGGCTCACCGTGCAAACGTTTTTCTCGATGCAACCGGAGCTCCTGCAACGAAGCCGCAACGTCGGCCAACAGATGCAGATCACCCAAAACAGCATCGGCTTTCCCACAAACCCAGGCGGATTCATCGGCAACACCGGCGGTCTCCCCACCACCGATGTCCAATTGTTCACACTCTCCAACGGCGATCTCGATCAAGCGATCAAAACCTGCCGCAACTACATCTCCGCCCACCCAGTCGGCAGCCGCGCGGTGCGCGCCGCATGGATGATTGCCGAAGCCCTGCAAAACGCCGGCCGCGCCGATGACGCCATCGCCGCCTACCGCGATTTCATCGCCGCCAAAGGCTACCGCCTGCCCGAAGGCCAAGCCGCCACCGCCATCGAAGAAGAACTCCGCGCCGCCCCCGCCACCCACCTCGCGAATCTGCAAATGCGCGCACTCTTCCGCATCGGTCAGATCCTCTCCAACCAGAAGAAACACGAAGAAGCCATCGGAACCTGGCAACAATATGTCAAAGACCACCCAAACGGCTCCGAGTGGTCGCAAAGCCAGAACGCGATTATCAACGCCGAATTCCAAATGGGCTTGGATGCCTTGACCGGCAAACAGGAAGAACTCGCCATGCAGCGCTTGGACACATTCCTGCGCGCCCACCCGCTCGACGAACGCGCACCCCGCATCCTCTATCTGTTCGGTGCTGTCCATGAGGCCAAAGCTCTCGAACTGGAAGAAGCGAAAGGTGCGAAAGAAGACATCTCCAGCAGTTACCGCAAAACCATCGAAGAATGGGCGAAACTCGTCAGCAAGTATCCCGAATCCGCCGAAGCCCGCGCCGCAATGCTCAAGAGCGGATCAATCCTCGAAGAAAAACTCAATGAGTTCGAGAAAGCCCTGAAGCTCTATCAGAAAGTAGCGACTGAACGCGGCGATTCCCAAGCACAAACCGCCATCGCCCGCCTCACCCAGAAAGCCCTCCAACTCTCGGCCGACCGCGTGTTCCGCACCAACGAAAAACCCGTGGTGAAACTCAAGCTCCGCAACATCGAGCAATGCGAAGTCCGTCTCTACAAGATCGACCTGCAAGCTTACTTCCGGAAAATTCACGGCATCACCGGCGTCGAGAGCCTCGATGTTTCACTCATTCAGCCGGACAAAACCTGGACTCTCAAACCCGAGAACTACGCGAAATACAAACCACTCGAACAAGATGTGGAAATCCCATTCAAAGACAACGATGCCGGCGCCTATGTCGTCACCGTCGGCGACGATGATTGGGAATCCACCGTTCTCATCCTACGCTCGGATCTGGAAGTCGTCGTAAAAGCCAGCCGCCGCGAAGTGCTCACCTTCATCCAAGACATGCGCACGGGCAAACCCGCAGCCGGTGTCGAGTTGTTAGTCAGCAACGGCACCGCTGTCGCCGCCACCGGCAAAACCGGTGCCGACGGCGTGTTCAAAAACTCGTTGGAAGAACTCAAAAACCTCAACGACGTCCGAGTTTTCGCCCTGCGCTCCGGCCACGCCGCCGCCTTCAATCTACCACTCGCCGGACTCAAGCTTTCCTCCGGCCTCAAGTCCAAAGGCTACCTCTACACCGACCGCCCCGCCTACCTACCCGGCGAAACCGTTTCAATGCGCGGCATCCTGCGCGATGTGAAAAACGATGCTTACGTCGTTCCCGAATCACCGGATTTCAAAATCCGCTTCGCCGATCCCCAAGGGCGTCTGTTGTCCGAACAAGCGGTGAAACTCAGCAAGTTCGGCACCTTCGATGCCACACTCTCCCTGCCGTCGCAATCGAAAGTCGGCAACTACACGATGACCGCCAGCCAACAAATCAATGGCCGCGAAACGCTGCAATTCCAAGGCAGCTTCGAAGTCCGCGAGTTCAAGTTGGAAAAAATCAAACTCACCATGGACTTCCCGCGCCGCGTCTGGTTCCGCGGTGAGAAAATCGAAACCACCGTGCAAGCCGCCTACTACTGGGGCGAACCGCTCGCCAACCGCGTGATCCATTGCACCCTGCCCGACCGCCGCATCGAACGCATCACAACCGATGCCGAAGGCAAAGCCAAACTCTCCTTCGACACCACCGGCCTGACACCCGGCAGCCAACTCTCGTTCACCGCCTCACTCGATGGCGACAACGTCACGCTCACCGAATCCCTCACTCTCGCCCGCCTCGGATTCGCCATCGATGCCAAACCCAGCCAACCGGTCGTCATCGCAGGCGAACCGTTCAACCTCGACCTAACCACTACCGGTGCTGATGGCAAACCCACCGCAGAGTCGCTCAAGGTCGCCGTCATGCGGATGGAGAAAACCAAAACCAGCCGCATCCTCACACTTCTCCCATGGCCGCAAACCGAGAGCCCGCCCTCCGCCGAAGTGAAACACTCCGAACTGGATGCCAAAACCGATGCCACATCCGGCAAGACATCCGTTCCTCTCACCCTTGAGAAAGGAGGCATCTATCAACTCCGCATCAGCGGCACTGACCGCTTCAACCAACCGATCACCCGCGAAACCCGCGTCGAGGTCTCCGATAACGACGATGCCAACAAACTCCGCCTCTTTGCCGACAACGCCACGCTCAAGGTCGGCCAGGATGCAAAAGTCCGCCTTCATTCGCGCCTCGACAAAGGCCTCGCTCTGCTCACCTACGAAGGCGAATCGATCCTGCGCTATCAGATCGTGGACCTGCACAAGGACTACAACGACATCGCCTTCCCAGTAGGCCATGACCTCTTCCCTAACTTCCGGCTCGCCGCCGCTGTCATTGATGGCCGTGAACTGCGTTCGACATTCAAGGAATTCAACATCGAGCGTGAACTCAAGGTGGCGATCAAGCCCGTGAAGGAAGCATTCCTCCCCGGCGAGGATGGCAAAGTGGAAATCACCGTCACCGACCAAACCGGCAAACCGGTCGAAGCCGAACTCAGCCTGGCCTTGGTCAACGAAGCGCTCTTCGCCGTGGTTCCGGACAGTCTAACGCCGATCCTCGACTTCTTCCAAAAAGAAGCCCGTCGCCACGCCGAGTTCCACACCGGTGCCACCTGCGGATTCACATACCCCGGCACCACCCGCGCCGTCGCCAAAGCACTCACCGATGAGAAAAACCGCATCTTCCGCGCGGAAAATGAAAGAAGTAAACTCGAAGCAGCTAGCGGACAAATGGACATGCTGTTCGCCGCGCCAGCAGCTTCCGCTCCGATGGATGGTGTGGCAAGACAGCGAAATGGATTGCGTGCCGACCGTGACGATCAGTTTGCCGCCAACGAGCCGATCGTAACAGAAGAACAAGGCTACGCAGTTGGCGGAGCAATTATGTCTAAGTCCATGATGAAACCCGGAAACGGCAAGGACCAAGCCCCCGCCCGCCGCGAAGTGCGTGGCGAAGGCCGGTGGCTTCCGTCCATCGTCACCGCAGCCGACGGCAAAACCATCACCACCATCAAGATGCCGGAAACCACCACCGCCTGGCGCCTAACCGCCCGTGGTTGTTCGGTGGAAACCCTCGTGGGCCAAGCCACCGCCACCACGCTCACCCGCAAGGATTTCTTCGCGGAACTCAAAGCCCCGTCCTTCCTTCGCGAAGGCGATGAGATTCGCGTGGTCGGCCGCATTCACAACCTCACCGACTTTGCCGGCACCGTTCCTCTCACCTTGGAGATCACCGACTCCAAGGACCCCTTCAAGGCACTCGCCACCCGCACGAAGTCCATCGAGGTGAAAGCCAAAGGCGGAGCCGAAGTCACCTTCGATTCCTTCGTAGTCCCGAACTCACTCAAGCTCGACTTCTATCTCACCGGCGACGCAGGAGAACAAAACGACCGCCTGGCCCTCTCCATCCCCGTGCAACCCTGGGGCATCCCCTATGCTGTCCACGCCGGTGGTTCCACCAACTCCGACACGGCCGCCACACTCACCTTGCCCGACGGCCGCAAATACACTTCCCACTGGATGACCCTCTCCATCGGCCCCGATGTCAAAAACGCCGTGCTCGATATGGCATTGCAGAACCACGGCCCACTAATCGACTATGCCCGCATCATGCCACCCGTCTGGGGAAATCATCCTGCAAACGATCTGTTAGCTACCGCCACCGCGCTTGCCTATGCCAACCAAGGCAAGGCCGACGACCACCACACGCGCCAACTCGCCGAACGCACTCGCTCGCTCGTCGCCACGCTGGTGAGCAGCCAAGCCGCCAATGGCAGTTGGAACAGCAGCATCACCAGCGAGTTCACCACCGCCCGCGCTTTCTGGGCCTTGATCGAGGCCCGCAATGCAGGCATCGCCGTCAACAAAGGCACCCTCGATCTAACCGCTGATTTCCTGCTCAAACAACTCCAAGGCCTTGATGCCAACGACAACGACAACCGAGCCATCGTCCTCCACGCCTTGTCCACCGACAAACGCGCCGACTACGCCGCCTGCAACCGCATCTACCGCGACCGCAACTCGCTCGGCTCCGCCACCCTAGCCTACCTCGCCCGCGCGTTCTTCAACATCGACCGCAAGGAAATCGCCGCAGAACTTGTGGGCATACTCGAAACCAAAGCCGCTCCCTTACCCGGTCAACAAGGTCAATCCGGTCAACTCATCTGGGAATCCGGCTACAAAATCGCCTGGCTTAACGACGCCCCGGAAACCACCGCGTTAGTTCTGTTAGCCCTCGCCGAATCCAATCCCGATTCACCCCGCGCCGCAGCCGCCGCAGAGTCCTTACTACGCTTCCATGGCTGCTTCGGTTACCACACCGGTCGCGCTCGCGGACCCGCCGTCGCCGCGTTGTCCGCTTGGTTCAGCCGTGGCAAGGAACAATCCACTGATCTCGAAATCACCGTGCAAGTGAATGGCAAGGAAATCGCCATCGTGAAATCCACAGGCTCCAACGGACTCACTCTGCTAGAAGTCCCGAAAGACGCCATTCAATCCGGCAAGAACCTCGTCGAGCTCAAGGCCCGCGGCAAAGGACGCTACACCTATGCCGCCGATCTTTTCGGCTTTTCTCCCGACACCAAGTCAAACGTGGATCAAGTCCGCCCCGGCGTCACTCAGTGGCAACACATGCACGCTCCGCTCGAATATCGTGGAAAACCCATCGGCGTCGCCAGCACATCTCCGGTCCAGAATCTCGAAAATGGCCAGAGGGTCAACGTGCGCCTGCATGACACTCGCGGCTATCATCATTCGAACCGTTGGTTCGTGCTTGATATCCCATTGCCCGCTGGTGCCCGACTTGTGCCGGATTCTCTCTCCAACAACTACAATCTCCAACACGAGATCCTTGCTGATTCCATTCGCATCCATTTTACGAACAGTTGTCCGTCGGTGTCTTATGACCTCACCGGATACGTGCCCGGCAAATTCCGCATTCTCCCCGCCGTGATCCGCGAGATCGGCAACCCGGCCTTCATCGCCGTAGGCCCATCACCGGAACTCACTGTGCTCTCGGTCGGCGAAAAATCACCCGACCCGTATGTGATGAATATCGGTGAGCGCTACACACTTGGCTCATTGCATTTCAACGATGGCGACTATGCCAAAGCGCTCGAATACATCTCCGCCGTCTTCAAGGAGAGCCCGAAATACAACGAAAGCGAAGTCGCCCGGATGCTGCTCTGGATTTACACCAAGCCGGAGTTCTACGACGCCCGAAAAATCGTCGAAATGTTCGAGATTCTGCGCGAACGCTATCCCTCGCTTGAAATTCCGTTTGATAGAATTCTTGTGGTCGGCAAGGCCTATCAGGACATCGGAGAAAACGAACGCGCATGGCTGGTCTATCGCGCCGTGATCAGCGCCAGCTTCGCCAACGATGCCGGCATTAGCGCCGTGCTTGAGGACGAGGGGCGCTTCCTAGGCTCCATCGATTTCCAACAACGCGTCTGGCGCGAATACCCGGACACCGCCGAGGTGGTCTCCAGTTATTTCGCACTCTCACAGTTGCTCTATCAGAAATCCCCGAAAGCCCA
>CAYRLT010000622.1:0-1852 GCA_964425095.1 uncultured Luteolibacter sp. | reverse complement strand
GCGCTGCACGCTTACAGGGGCGTTGCAGGTGGCAGCGCAGGCCAACGGCAGATCACCGACGACCGGCATATGGATACCGGTACGATCCACATAGCCGGGGATTTCGACAATGCAGTCGGCAGGCAGGTTCGTCACGCACCCGCGGTTGACGATGTTGAAATGGCCCCGGTACGTGCGGTCGGTTTCAAGCGCTTCGATGATATAGGAACCGTGTTCTTCACTGCGGTGGGCGGGACTGATGACAGGCGGTGTTTCCGCCAGCCACCTGGGAAAATCGGTCTCAAACCAGCTGCGGCCCTCTGTGCACACCCGCAAATAGCCCCCGGTCTCTCCGTTGATCCAGTTCGACAGGTCTATCCACCGGGGAATATCGGCCGTGCGCTTGCGGTACCACGGCAGGTATTCGCTCAAGTGCCCGTTGCTTTCCGTGGAGAAATAGCCAAAGCGCTTGAGCACATCAATGCGGACTTTTTCGGTCGTGCGGTATTCCGGATGGCGGGCAAACAGGTCAGGCAACAGCGGAATCAAGTCGTGTCCGCGCCAGCTGGCCCGGATGAACCAGGTCTGATGGTTCAGTCCCGCGGCGATAACATCCACCTCTTTGCGATGGATCTTCTCCTCCGGACCGAGCAATCCCTTTTCCTTGGCCCACAGTTCGGCACATCCGGCGATTTGCCAATGCGCCCCCTGTACGCCGTGGCACAGTCCCACCACGCGCACACCCCCATGGTGATGGCAGGCCCAGGTATTCATCGCCATCGGATTGGCGTAGTTCAGGAGCAGGGCATTCGGGCGGGCCACAGCGCGCATATCACGGCAAATGGCAAGCATCACCGGGATGTGGCGCTGGGCATACATGATGCCGCCTGCACAGATGGTGTCGCCAACACACTGGTCCACACCGTATTTGAGCGGGACATCAATATCAAGCTGGAAGGCCTCCAGTCCCCCCTGCCGCGTTGTGCATATGACGTAGTCGGCGTCGGTAAGCGCTTCGCGCCGGTCGGTGGTGGAGAGAATCCTGGCGGGGAGGTTGTTGGCCGCAATGTCGCGCCTGCACAATTGAGTCACCAGATCCAAATTGCGCTCGGAAATATCCATCAAGGCAAACGTACTCTCCGCAAATTCCGGCACGGTCAGCAGGTCGTGCATGAGACGACGGGTGAATCCAATGGAGCCGGCCCCGACCATAGCGATCTTGAGAGACACAGGTTGACTCCTTCTGTACATGAACGAATGATAATGCTGGTGCAATGAAACGAAAATCGTTGTCCGCAAGAAATGTCCCTCGGCTACCCCGTCACCACAGCAATCCAATCCCGCGCTTGCCCAGGATGTAGTCATCGAACACCACGCTCGCCGGTGTATCCGACATACCAAAACACACATGAAGTGGCAGCAAATGTTCCTCACGAGGGTGACAGTATCTTGCGGATGGCGCTTTCTCCCACTGGATAAGGAGTTGTTCGCGCTCGCTCCGGGACATCGGGCCCGTGCAAACCTCGATCAACCAATTCTGAAAGGCATCATTGGCCGGATCGGGCACACTTGTTCCTTGCCAGGCAAATGCTCTCATGTTATGGAACGAAAACCCGGAGCCGACCACCAGGATGTTCTCGTGCATCAATTCGCGCAATGCTTTGCCAAGGGCAATATGCGCGGCCGGGTCAAGACCGCGCAAGAGCGAGAGTTGAAGTGAGGGAATATCGGCGTGAGGGTACATCAGCTTCAACGGGACGAACAAACCATGATCAAACCCCCGCTGAGCATCGATCTGAGCCGGAATACTGCTCTCCCTTAACAGTCCGGCAATTCTCTGTGCGATATCGGGACTTCCAGGGGCCGGATAGGT
>CAYRLT010000621.1:0-2494 GCA_964425095.1 uncultured Luteolibacter sp. | reverse complement strand
ATCACTCGGATCGAAACTCCGGAACCCGCTTTCTCCGAGTCTGCCTTCCAAGCGCTCAAACCCGCCTTCATCCGCTTTTCCTCCGGCACCACCGGAACCAGCAAGGGCGTGGTGCTTTCCCACGAGACGCTCCTGAAGCGTATCACCGCCGCCAATGAAGGACTGCAGATTGGTCCCGGCGATCGCGTGCTATGGATGTTGCCCCTCGCCCATCACTTTGCGGTTTCCATCGTGCTCTACCTTTATGCCGGAGCGATCACCGTGCTCGAATCCTCACCCGCACGCGAAGACATCCTCGCCGCCGCCGATGCCCATCAGGCCACCGTGATGTATGGCGCACCCTTCCACTACGCCATGCTCGGCGGCGACCCCGGGAATTTTCGCTGGCCCTCGCTTCGGCTCGCCGTTTCCACCGCCGCCGCCCTTTCCGAAGCCACCGCCGCCGCGTTCCGCAAGCGTTTCGACCAACCGCTCGTCCAAGGCATCGGCATCATCGAAGTCGGTCTTCCCGTGCTGAACCTCCACGATGCCGCAGATCACCCCACCGCGATCGGCCGCGCCTTGCCCGCTTATGAAGTCGCCCTTCTTGACGCCGACGGAAACCCCGTCGCCGATGGCGAACCAGGCGAGTTCCACGTCCGCGGCCCCGGCCTACTCGATGCCTATCTCGTCCCATGGGATGCCAATCCACTCCACAACGGATACTTCGCCAGCGGCGATCTCGTCGTCCGCAGCCCGGATGGATTGCTGACACTCATCGGTCGCAGCAAATCCGTCATCAACGTCGCCGGCATGAAGGTTTTTCCCGAGGAAATCGAAGCCATCCTCAACCTCCACCCCTCCATCCAGGCCAGCCGCGTCTTCGGAGAAGATCATCTCCACACCGGCCAGATTCCCGTCGCCGAGATCATTCCGACCGACCCTGCGAACCCGCCGAAACCCATCGACCTCCAGCGCCACTGCCGCCAGCACCTCTCCGCCTACAAAGTGCCGCTCCGCTTCCTTGTCGTCCAAGAACTGCCCCGCACCTCGTCCGGAAAAATCCGCCGCCGCTGAAACCTACAATGGCAGGGACCGATCCTCCGGGCGGTCCTGCGCATGAAAAGCGAGTGACCCAGAGCTCAAGCGCTTCATCATTCACCCCCCATGCACCCGGACGGCTCGGAGAGGCCGCCCCTGCCATTTTTCAGACCAAATCTAACCAACTAACGCCTCCGGAGCCGCCTTGACCGCGTAATATTCCGGTGGCTCGGTATCCCAGACCAGATGCTTTGAGGTGTATTCGATCAGCTTGCGTCCGTAGCGACTCCGTGTGCTCACTCCCGAGACCATGCGCGTGATGTTAGAGCTCAGATGTTTCTCCATCATCGCGGGCAATGCCCATTTGGCATAGGTCTCCTTGAGCTTGGAGCCACCCTCATACATCGAGAACATCCGCCCATCGTAGAAATACTCGATCACCTCGCCCCACGCCGCATGCCAATCGCGCATCTCCGCCTCGATCACGGAAAACCGGGCCGCCAGCTTCCGCGGATTCGACAACACCCGTGGACCGCTTTTGAAAACCTTCCGATCGAGGATTTCAGCCATATGCATCGCCATGAAAAGCCCCGGCGATAGCATGGGATCCACAAAGCCGAAGGAATCGCCCACCGCGATCCAACCCGGCCCGTGCGCACGCTCGGAAATCAACTGATAATTGGTGTAGGCCATCACCTCACTCACCCGCTTCCTGCCCTCACCCGCCTTCTGCAGGATCGGCTCGGAATCTATGATGCTCTCCAATCGCTCTTCCGGTGTCTTGCCATGTCGTTCGGCGATTGATCGATCGACCACCACGCCCACCGATACGCGGCCGGGCAGGGGAATCCGCCACGACCAACCGTGATCCAAAATGGAAAGCACCACCTGCCCATCCACCATACTTTCCGAATTAAAATCCTCGTAGTGCGCGAAATACGCCACGTCATTGCGGGTTCCGCGAACCGACTTGAGATCGAGCGTTTTCGCAAACAAGCGCGTCCTCCCGGTGGAATCCACTAACAACTTCGGGTGCACCCCATTCATGCCCGCTGCGGCCAAGCTTTCCTCCGTAAGCTGGATCTCGCGATCCGCGCCGCCCTTTTCCACCTTCGCCCGATACGGCACGAACTCCACGCCCAATTCCTCAGCGCGCGCTCGCAACAAATTGTCATACTCCGGCCGCGGAACATTGTAAGCATAGTTCGGGGTTTTCCCGAGCACACCCTTCGGAAACAGGAAGTCCAAGCGCTGACCACCGCGGTGCATGAATGCCACACCCGGCTTGAACTGGGAAAACTCCGCAACCCGCTCCTCAATCCCCAGCCGCCACATCAAATCCACCACGGTCGGCAAAAGGGACTCGCCTACCAGCAAGTCCGGTCGCTTGTCGTCATCGAAGATCACCACCCGAAAACCCCGCTGCCGGAGCAGCGCACCCAAAGTGCACCCCGCTGGACCCGCTCCCAATATC
>CAYRLT010000620.1:0-3664 GCA_964425095.1 uncultured Luteolibacter sp. | reverse complement strand
TCACCATTTTCTCCGCACCCCGGTTGTAGGCATCGAATGCTTTTCTGAATTCATCGGGAAGCGCAAGAGTGGCGGCGCCTGCAGCTTTAGGGATGCGGCGGATCTCGCTATTGCCGCCGCCTTGGCCGCCAGTGGCTTCGTTGGTAGTATCGGACAATCCGGTTTGGCCCTTGCCACCCTTATTGCCGCCTTTGCCTTTGCCCTCTTCGCCTTTGCCTTCACCTTCACCGGGTTTTTTGCCCATCATGCGTTCCATCATATCCATCATCGCGCTGCCGGATTTTCCGCCGCCTTTGCCCTGGCTTTGTTTTTCTTTGGCGGCGGCGTGGATTTTCTCGATGATTTCAGTTTGTGCGGCAATCGTATCTCCTCCGGTATTCGATTCAGCGAGCAGATCGGTGGCTTCGTCCATGATGTTTTCGACCTCGCCTAACAACTCGATGACTTTTGGCGAGGTTTGCTCGATGACGAGTTGTTGGACATCGGCGGAGAGTTCGTCCTGCTCGTCGACGATTTTGGCGGAGCCTTCGCGATGCTGTGCAAGCAATTCTTCAGGGGTGGGGTTTTCCGCCGCGCCTACGACCGGGATGATGGCCCACAGGGCTGCGATGAGAAATGAGGGTTTCATGGCTTAGCCGGGTTGAGGTTTGGGGCTGAGGCGTCCCGTCGGAGTTGTTCGAGGACGCGGGTGCGGCCGCGCAGATCTTGTTGCTGTTGGATCATTTTCATGACGCGCAACATGAATTCGAAATCCTCATCTTCAGAATTGGGACTGCCGCCACCTTCGCCGCCGCCACCTGCGCCATCTTCTTCTTTTTCACCTTCAAGTTTCTTGGCCCACTCGTTGAGTTTGGCGGCCCATTTGGTGGATTGTTTGGCGGCTCCGTAGGAATAATTTGTGGCGAGGGCGGTGCGGATGGCGTCCAAGCCGATGTCGATCTGCGATTCGCGCATTTCGTCGAGGATGAGCTTGAAGGTGTCCGTCTTGGTGCGTGCGTAATAGTGAGCGAGATCTTCTTGGATCCAACGCACGTCGGAGGCGGTGTCCGATTGTTGTCGGGAATTGTCATTCAGTCGCCTAACATCCGAGGGCGTGAGATTGGTTTTTTTCTCTCCAAGCATCCGCTCAAAGGCTTCCTTCAACGAGCCGACGATTCCAGTTTGTTCGCTTGCGGCTTTTTTCAGGCGGTTGACGAATGTGCCTGCCTCGAAGCGCCGGTTGGCCTCGTTTGCCTTGGCGATGGCTTCCTGCATTTTTTCGACAGCTTTTTTTTGTTGCTCGACGGCTTCATTCACATCCTTTTCGGATTTTTCCGGGGTGTTTGACGCTTCTTGGGCGTCATCGAGCTTTTGCTGCACTTTTGGAATATCCTGCTCGGAGAGTTCCTGCATTGATTTGAGCGACTCCGCCATTTTTTGGAGCGTTTTTTTATCGATGTCGCCATTGCGGGCGGCGTCCTTCATCAATTGCTCCATGCGCTCGGTGAGTTCGTCCATGCGGCGTTGGGTCTCCGCCTCCTCCTGTGCTTGGGCTTCGAGGTTTTTGGCGGCCTCTTCTTTCTGGAGGTTCTCGCCATCGAGTTTTTCGAGTTTTTCATTTTCCTCCAACAAGTTGAGTTCGCGACGGGCCAGGTCTTCGAGTTCGGTGATTTGGCGATCGAAGCGGCTTTTGAGCATCTGCGCGTGCTCGTCGCGGGTGAGCACATAAAGGATGATCGGTTCAGAGTAGATGCGGCCGCGTTCTGGAAAATAGTCTTCGGTCCAGGCGCGCAGAGTGAGTTTCTGCGGGGTGATGCCAAAGGCCGCCGGGGAGAATGCGGCGGGCTTGAGCATCCGGCGTTCTTCCGAGGCACCTTCGCCGAGCACGAGCTCGCCTTTCGCGGGGGCCTCGTCGGTGGGTCGGGTGAACTGGCCGGTCCATTCGATGCCGCTGGATTTCACTCCGAAATCATCTTCAGCGAGTACTTCGAAAGCGACGGTTTCTTCCGGGAGGAGGACTTTTTGGCGGTCGGTGCCTTGCAGGTAGCACGACGGGGCCGCGTCTTTCATGGCATCCACGCGGATGCGGAAACCGGGTTCTCCGGTGAGGCCCAGCTTGTCTTTCCAGGAAACCGGGACTTCGAAGGAGGAATCACCGATATCGAGCGAGGGAGTTTTTGCAAAATTTTCGGAAAGTTCCAGATTGCCTTTAAATGGTTTGTGGTTAGGCGCATCGGTGCCTTCCTCGGTGGAGACCCGGCGGGTCGGTCCGAAAGTGCCGATGCTGAGAGGCCGGGACATGGCGAGTTCGATGCGGACCTTGCTTCCTTCAACGGCGGTGAGCACGCCGGTGTTGAGATCGATCGTTCGTTCGGGGATTTTCAGATAGGCTGGCGGGGTGATGGTTGCGTTGACGCTCTCCGTGGTGGGTCGCTGAACGGGATCTACCCGCATTGCATGGCGCAAATCGCCGATGTGGAAAACGACAGTGCCGGGTTCTTGTTGGCCGGGAAAGGTGAACTGATAGAGGTTTTTTTGCAATGCGGCTGCCATTGCGGGTTGGAGGCCGTAGCGACCGCTGGCGGATTCCGGGCGTTGCTCGGATTCCGGTGCGAGGCGGAGTTCGACATCGAAGGCCTCACCGAAAGCCACGGCTTGGTAGGTGGGTGGTTTTTCGAGTTTGGTGAAGGTGTAGCGCTCGGTTTTTGAAAGCGGCATCAACCAGCGTTCGAGTGCGTTGAGGCCGGCGCGCGGGGTGAGGGTGAAAGCGATGGCGGAAATGGTGGCTAAAAGCAGTGCGGCGAGCGCCCAGCGACGGTGGCGTTGGACGGGCAGTGCTTGGTCGAGCTTGCGGTGCCCGGTTTCCACGGCCACCGCTTGCATGGCCGCCTCGCGCAAGCGCGGCGATAGGGTGTCGGCATTTCCCTCCTGATTTTGAAGTTCGATGACGCCAAGCAAGCGGTCACCGAGACCAGGGTAACGCTTTGCGATCAGGCGGGCGAGTTGGTTTTCCCGCCGTTGGCCCCAGACCCAGCGGTGCAGCCAGTAGGGGGCGAACACACAGAACAAGGAAACACCGGCGATGAGAATCAGCAGACGCGCCCAGCCGGGTGTCGGTAAAATGCGGTCCAAGCCATAGACCAAAAGGAAGGAAACCAGCAAGCCGATCATGCCTGCCGCAAAGGCTTCCATGATTTTTATGCGCCACAAATGACGACGAAAATCGGCCAATTGAAGCCTTAGCGACTCTGGAATGGCGACTTTAGGTGGCAGAGGAGGGGTGGACATGGTTCAAAAACGCCGAAATTCCGAGCACGTGGGAACAGGAGAAACTCCCAGAAGAACGCATATCTTTCCAGCGGAATTTCGTTTATTCAGCGATTCGCGCAAGCGTCTTTGTCTGGTTCTTTATTCAGATGGAACCCGTCACAGATGACGATTTACGATTTCCTCCATCGCTTTCATATTCGCCTCGATGACCCGGACGAAGGCGAATTGGCTGCGGCAGCGGTCGAGATTGTGGCTCGGGCGGCTGGTTTTGAAATAGACGTCGCCCTGCAGGTAGTCGGTTAAGAAACGTATGCCGCACTCAAGCGTGAGCAACTGGCCGGAAAAGGCGAGGTTTTCGCGTTCGGCGTCGTTGAGGAAGGTGGCGGCGGAGAGGTAGCCTTCGACGAGCGACTCG
>CAYRLT010000619.1:0-5655 GCA_964425095.1 uncultured Luteolibacter sp. | reverse complement strand
CGTGGCGCGCGATATATCGGCCGCGCAGCCGGATTTTGACCCCAACGCCCCCGTGGCAACATGGCTTTACCATGAGCGGGTTTGGCAGCAATGGGAAGTGCCGCAGTGGAGATTATTCAGCTTAGTTTTCCACACCGATCTGAGCACGTCCTCGAATCCGCCTCCTTGACACTCGGCACCGTGTTGCACTGAATGGTCATCATGAGTGATATCGGACTCCGCCCCACCTTCATTGATTCCCTGCCGATGAAGCCCGAGGAAGTCCGCGAATTACTGACAACCCGCATCCGCGAACACGCTGCCGACTGCGATTGCCAAAGCTTCTCCGGTTTCCTCGTCCTGCGCATTCCGGAAAACCATCGCCGCTTCTACTCCCCCCGCCTCATCCTCAGCCTCGAGCCCGACGACCCAGAAGGCACCCGCATCACCGGCACGTTCGGCCCCAACGCCAACATGTGGTCCGCTTTCCTCTACGCCTACCTCGCCACCAGTTCCATAGCCCTTTTCTCCGGCATCCTCAGTTTCTGCCAATCGAAAATCAACATCACCCCATGGGGTCTCTGGATCTTCACCCCCGCTGCGATCGGATTAGTCGCCGTCTACCTCGCCGGCCGCACCGGCCGCACCCTCGGCGAAGCACAGACTAAACAACTCCGCTCTGTCTATCAGTCCGCTACCGGACACGTTGTGGAAGTCCACTGAGTCTGTGAATTTCTTCGGCCCAACATCAACAGTAAGTCATATTCCGTCAACTTCTCTTCCGGCTTGGCGGGTCGGTTTGCGTCGGCTAGACTCCCGGCATGAGTTCCGAAGGCAGTCAATTGTGGTTTCAGCGGACAGGCAAACCGAATGAAGTCCTTGAGTTTCACCCGTTTTCCCCGCGCCAACCGGAGGACGGTGAAGTTCTCATCCGGATCGCGGCTGCGCCGATCAATCCGGCGGACCTCAATACAATCGAAGGCACCTACGGCGTGAAACCGCCGCTGCCTGCGGTGCCCGGCATCGAAGGATGCGGGGTGGTCGTGGCCAGCGCATCGGACGATTTTAAACCCGGCGAATCCGTCATGTTTCTGCGCCGCGCTGCGACTTGGTCGAGCCACGCGACGGTTGCTGCAGAAACACTGTTCAAGCTCCCGCCGGGTATCGATCCAGTGCAGGGCGCGATGCTCAAGGTGAATCCGGCGACCGCTTGGCAATTGCTCCACAGCTTCGAGTCGCTCCATCGTGGCGATTGGATTGTGCAAAATCTCGGGAATTCCGCTGTCGGCCGCTGTGTGATTCAGCTCGCCCGGGACCTGGGGATTCGCACGATTTCCTTCGTCCGCCGGGCCGAGGCGATCGAGGAACTTCTCGCTCTGGGAGCCGACCACGTGTTTCTCGACGACGAGGTGGGCGTGGCCGCCGCCAAGGATGTGCTGCATGGTGCGAATGCGGCGCTCGCTTTCAATGCGGTGGGCGGGGAAAGTGCGTTGCGGGTGATGAAATTGTTGCGCGAAGGCGGCACCCACATCACCTATGGCGCGATGGGCCGCAAGCCGCTCACGATGCCTAACGGCTTACTCATTTTCCGCGATATCCGGGTCCGCGGGTTGTGGGTCACCCGCTGGGTGGAAAACGCCCCGGCTGCGGAAGTGGCCGCTGTCTATCAGGAACTTGCCCGCCGCGTCACCGAAGGCCGACTCGTTCAACAAGTGGACAGCACGTTTTCGTTAGACATCTTTCAAGACGCGCTACTCAGACTCGATGCGCCGGAGCGCGCCGGAAAAGTGTTGTTCGCGCCGCAGTAGTCCGCGCGCCTTGATTCGTTAGATCATCGAGGCGATCACCAGTGCCACAACACTCATCAGCTTCAGCAAGATGTTGAGCGAAGGACCGGATGTGTCTTTAAATGGATCTCCGACGGTATCACCGACGACTGCGGACTTGTGGGCATCGCTGCCTTTGCGGAGCATGACGCCATTCACTTCGATGCCTTCCTCGATCATTTTCTTGGCATTGTCCCAAGCTCCACCGGCGTTCGCCTGAAACAGAGCCATCAGCACGCCTGTGACCGTGACGCCCGCGAGCAAGCCGCCTAACATCTGAGCGCCTGAACCAGCGCCTAGCAGATTTCCGCCAAAGCCCACGATGACCGGCGCGGCGACCGCTAACAGCCCGGGTTTCACCATCTCCCGGATGGCGGCCTTGGTGGAAATTTCAACACATGTCCCATATTCCGCTTGGCCATGGGCGTCGTCGTAGATCTTCCGATCCTCGGCGGACCAAGTTTCAAGTTCCTTGCCTTGATTGCGGTTCATGGCGTCGAGTCCGGCTTTCAAACCCGGGATTTCGCGGAATTGGCGGCGGACTTCTTCGATCATCGCCATGGCAGCGCGACCGACGGCATCCATCGCAAACGCCGAGAATAGAAATGGCAACATTCCACCCACAAACAATGCCGCGACGACTTTCGGCTCGGTGAGTTCAATGACCAGTTTCGTGCCGCCATGAGTCGCTTCCCATGTGGTCTTGAAAGCGGCAAAAAGCGCCAATGCAGTGAGCGCAGCGGAGCCAATCGCAAACCCCTTGCCGATGGCGGCGGTGGTATTCCCGACGGCGTCCAGTTTGTCGGTGCGCTGGCGGACTTCCTTGGGCAGCCCGCTCATTTCCGCGATGCCGCCGGCGTTGTCAGAAATCGGGCCATAGGCATCGACGGCGAGCTGCACGCCTGTATTCGCCAACATGCCGACTGCGGCGATGGCGATGCCATAAAGTCCGGCGTAATAGTGGGATGTCAGGATGGCGGTGGCCAACACGAGAATCGGTAACGCAGTCGAGAGCATGCCGACGCCGAGCCCGGCAATGATGTTCGTGGCGGAACCTGTAACCGAGCGTTCGACGATGCCGGTGACGGGTTTGGTGCCGGTTCCGGTGTAATATTCGGTGATGTAGCCGATGGCGGTGCCGGACGCGAGACCGATGGCGATGGCAATGAACACGCCCATCGAAGTGAATTCCCTGCCATCGATCACCCATGTTTCAGGCAACATGTGCCGGACGATAAAATACGTGCCCACTAACATGATCACGCCCGCCACGATTTCGCCGGTGTTGAGTGCGCGGTGGGGATTTCCGCCTTCCTTCACTTTCACGAGAAAAGATCCGATGATCGAAGCCACGATTCCCAGACCCGCCAATAACATCGGCAACAACACCGCTCCCAATCCACCGAAGGTCTCAAACCCCTGTATCGTGAGAAAAGTCGTGCCGATCACCATCGTCGCGATGATTGCGCCAACATAGGATTCAAACAAATCCGCACCCATGCCCGCGACGTCGCCCACGTTGTCTCCGACATTGTCGGCGATGGTGGCCGGATTCAGCGGATGATCCTCGGGAATCCCCGCCTCCACCTTGCCTACCAGATCCGCGCCCACATCCGCCGCCTTGGTGTAAATCCCGCCGCCAACTCGCGCAAACAGAGCGATCGAGGATGCGCCGAAGGAAAAACCCGTGATGATGTTCATCACTCTGCGGGCCGAATCCTGATCGGTGATCGAGGGCCCGAAAATCGCAAACAAGGTGCCCAGCCCGAGCAAGCCGAGTCCGACGACGCCCAAGCCCATCACCGATCCGCCGGCGAAGGCGATCGCAAGTCCTCCTCCCAGACTTTTGCGGGCCGCTTGGGTGGTGCGGACGTTGGCCTTGGTCGCCACGCGCATGCCGATAAAACCCGCCAAGGCGGAACAAAACGCGCCAGCGACAAACGAAACCGCCACCATGGGGTGGCTATTATCCGAAGCGAAGCTGCCTGCGAGCAAAAGCAAGGCGACACACGCCACAAAAACCGCCAGCACCCGGTATTCCGCGCGCAAAAAAGCCATGGCTCCCACCGCGATGGCATCGGCAATGCGCTGCATTTTCTCGGTTCCAGGATCCTGCCGAGCCACCCACGCCGCACGCCAGAAGGTATAGACCAAGGCTAACAAACCAAAGGCAGGAATCCAAATGGCGAGATTTTTCATTTCAATTAGGATGTGCTTATTGATGAAAATGAAATCCTTTATTACCCCCAAATCCTGACAAAAGCAAGTTTCAATCGTCGCCGATGAGAGTTGGGTTGCGTCTTCCGCCGCCCTGTCCGAGAATCACGCCACGCGATTGACGAGTGTCCGGCACCCCGGTTTCGATGAATTTCAAACTACAAATCACCACCATTGCGCGGGGCGTGCTTGCCCTCACCTCGCTCGCCGCGTTTCCGCAGGCGCGGGCCGCGGATACCGCTCCGTTGCCGGAGGTCACCGCCGCATCCCTCGAAACCTCAATCCGCCGTGGTGTGGATTTCCTAGTTGGAAAACAAAACCCTAACGGATCTTGGGGAAGCGCCACTCGAACCAAGGCCCTCAACATCTACTCCCCGCTCCCCGGCGGCCACCACGCCTTCCGCGCCGGCGCATCCGGACTCGCCCTTTCCGGCCTGATTGATTCCAACGATTCGCGGCCGGATGTTGCCGCCAGCATCGCAAAAGCCGCCGCATGGACGGCTGCGGAGTTGCCCAAGCTCCGCCGCGCCGATCAGACCACGACCTATAATATCTGGGGGCACGCCTATGGCTTGCGGGCCATTACCCGTCTCCAGCGGCTTGAAATCGATCCCGCGAAAAAATCCGAATGGGTGCGTCTCGCCCAACAACAAATCGATCTCGCGGACCGCTATGAGGACGTCAATGGCGGTTGGGGGTATCTCGATGTCTTTGACGGGCTTACCACGGATAAGCCCTCCGGAATGCCAACTTCCTTCACCACCGCCACTCTGTTGCTCGCCATGGCGGAAGCCCGTGACTCGATGGGCGTGAAACTTGATGAGAAGATCGTTAAACGCAGTATCACTTCTATCAACTACCAGCGCACTCCGGATTTCGCCTACACCTATTCGTTTGGCCATCGGATGCATCCGCGTATTGATATCAATCGCCCTGCTGGCTCACTCGCCCGCTCGCAAGCTTGCAATGCCTGTCTCAGAGTTTTCGGCGAGAAAGCAGTGACCGATCAGGTTCTCACCACATGGGCGGATCGCTTCCTCGCCCGCGAAGGGTTTCTCAGCAATGGCCGCAAACGCCCGGTCCCACATGAAGCGCCGTTCCGGATCGCGGGTTACTTCTATTACTACGGCATCTATTATTTCACCGAGTCGGTTAGGCTCATGCCCAAGGAACTGCAAGCGGGCTATGCCAAACGCATCGCGGCCATCCTGATCGCACATCAGGAAAAAGATGGCTCATGGTGGGACTATCCACTCTATGATTATCACCAAGCTTATGGCACCGGCTACGCGCTCATGACCCTCGCCTGGTGCCGGGATATCATCGCCGCCAAGCCCTGATCCGGTTCCTTTTGTCTAAGAGGCTGTCTGAATATTGCCAAAGGCAGGGACCGATCCTCCGGGCGGTCCGCGAGAATTGAAAGTGAATGATTGCCTATCGCGAGATTAACAAGCATTTCAGAGTTTACTCCATTCGCAATTCATTCGCCGGTCCGCCCAATACTGGCCGCTTAAGCGCATTTGCGGATTAATTCGATGATTTTCGGTTGCTCCCGGACTTTTGGCGGTTTGCCGCCATTTCGGATTTTAAACTTCGCCCTTGCCCGTCCTTTGATTTGACGGGGCTTGCTCTT
>CAYRLT010000618.1:0-4246 GCA_964425095.1 uncultured Luteolibacter sp. | reverse complement strand
GGGATGGTGCGGGTGTCGAGGCGGGCGGCGGAGGCGGAGAACGCGGTGGCGTTGACCGGCGTGGCGTTGACGATGGCGCGGATCTCCGGATGTTTCCGGTAGATGAGCTGGTGGAGATGGCAGGCTTGGCTGGGCTGGGTGCCGCGGGCGCGGCGGCCTTGGTGAATGAGGACGAGCTGGTCAGGCGTGATCGTCGCGCGGTCCACCAGTTTCGAGCTGATGAGGAACGAGTCGTCATCGACCCGCACCGAGAAGCTGCCGGCGTTGCTGGTGAGCAGGCGCTGGTGATAGCCGCGACGGATGAAGTCGCACAACTCGCGGCGCAGCGAGCGTTCCGCGCTGGTGGCGAGGCCGGGATCGAACTCCTCAAGCTCCGACGCGGGTTTCTCGCCGACGGCGAGTTGCTCCGCGGTCAGATATTTCACCGGGCCGAGGGCGCGCGCCTTGATCACGGTCTTGGCGAGGAATTCGAAGGTTTCAAAGCGGCGGAATGCGTCCGCGAAATCCTTGCCGCCCACGACGACGCCGTGGTTTTCCAACATCACGCAATCATGCCCGGCGGCGAAGACGGTGGCGATGCGCTCGCCTAGCAGGTTGCTGCCCGGCAGGGCGTAAGGCGCGAATCCCGGCTCGCCGCAGACCGAATGGGCCTTGGTGAAAAGCCGGGTGTCCGGTGCCTGCCCGCAGATGCTGAAGGCGACGAGCGCCACCGGGTGGGCGTGGACGATGGCGCCGAGGTCGGGCCGCGCGTCGTAGATTTGCTTGTGGAAGGGAAACTCGGAGGAGGGCTTGTGCAGCCCCTCGGTGCTGCCGTCCGGCAGGACGCGGACGATGTCCTCGATGCGCAGCGCGCCCTTGTCCACCCGCGCGGGGGTGATCCAGATCGAACCGTCGGCGTCTCGGATCGAGAGGTTTCCGCCGGAAGTGGTGGTCATCCGGTATTGATAGATCCGGACCATCGCCTGAACAAGGCGCTCCGCTGGGTGGGTGATATCGCGCATAAGGCGCGTAGATTGGTGTGGACTCCGTGCCGGGTCAAGCGAGCGCGGATTTCAATGTCTAAAAGACGAAAGAGGAAGAGTCTTTGAACTGGTAGGGCGTGACCGCCGGGCGCGCCCACTTATCCGCCGTATGGCGGTGCGAATGCGATGCGCTTGAGAAGATAAAGAAAAGCGCGAAGCGTTCTCTTTCCTTCCGCCCCTCACGCTCAGGCGACAAGTCCGTCGTCGCTGCGCTTTGCCGGGATAAATTGGGTCAGGCTTCGTGCACTACGCCGGGCAAGCAGGGGCGCGGCGGCTCAGCCCTACTTTCTAAATAAAAAACGGTCTTTCCGGAGAACCGGAAAGACCGTGATGAATGTCAGGTGGAATGCTGTGCAAACCCTGGACAGAGGCAACTCTTAGAGAGCCATGTCCTTAAGTTTTTTGAGCGGACGCACTTTGACGACCGTGGTGGCTGGCTTGGCTTTGAACATGACTTCCTCCTTGGTGAAAGGATTGATGCCCTTGCGTGCCTTGACAGCGGGTTTACGGACGGTGCTGATTTTCATCAGACCGGGCAGGACGAATTCGCCGACGGCGTTCTTCTTGACGTGTCCTTCGATGACATCGGTCAGGCTGTCGAGAACGGCAGCCACTTGTTTGCGGCTGAGTTCGGTGCTTGAGGCGATTTCATCCAGGATTTGAGTCTTGGAGAAGCGGTCTTTAATCGTAGTTGGTTTCTTGGCCATGCAAATGAAATCTCTGAACGAGGGACCAATGTCAAGTGCGCGGGAGGCCTAAAAACAAGGTATTTTTCAAAGTCCGCCGATTCGTGGCGCTCAAGCTTATTTTTTCGGCTTCGTGGGTTCGATTTTTGCGCCTTTGAGGAATGCGATCTGCTGGTCGAGGTAGGCGATGGTTTCGGCGCGTTGGGCAGGGGTGACACTTTCGGGAAGGGTGTTGCCGGCCTGGCCGATACGCTTTTTCGCCTCCATGAAACCGAACAGTGCCTCGGATGGCTTGCGTTCGGACCAGGCCTCGACCGCCATTTTTCCGATGACCAGACCGGCCCGGTAATGGGCGCGATTTCCGGTGGGAATCGAGGCCGCGAAATCGTAGGCCTCAAGTGCGGCTTGAAGGTCGCCTGCGGCCTCTCTCGCGTTGCCGAGGCGTTCATGGATGGTGATGCGGATATTGCGTCCCTCTATTCCAATCACATAGCCGGGCGTCACTCGAACTGCTTCTTCCATCGATATTGCGGCCTCTTCGAATGCAGCAAGAGCCTCCTTGGGTATGCCGGAGTGAGTGGCGCGTAGGCCCTTGTGGAGAAAATGGTTGGCGATAAAGAACTGCCCTCTGAATGCGGGTTCCATTCCGCCTTGGAGCTCGATTGCCCGTTCGAACGCCTCCTCCGCTTCCGCGTCGCGTTGCAGTTGGCTCAGCAAATTGGCCCGGTTGATTTCAAATTTTGGATCAAACGGATGAAGTTGCGAGGCAGATCGGTAGTCGGCGATCGCTCGTTCCCCAAACTCTTGGAAATCCGATCGATCCTTGGAGGTGGCGAATTTCTGGAACGTGATGCCACGCTCCAGATAGAGCGTGGGTTGCGGCCAAATCCGGATCGCTGCGTTGAGGGCGTCGATTTTAGCTTCGGCGGAGATGTCGAGCTGTTTGCTGAAATAAACGGGCCAAAGAATCCGCGTGACTTGAAGTCCTTTCCAGCCGAGTGGCAGCAGGAGGGCGGCGCAGGCAAGCGCGGCTGCGGATAACAGAATCCGGCTGGCCAGCGTGCGCAGGGTGGGGGATTGCACTGGGGTGCGCGACATGTGCCCTAAGCAAATGCCCAATAACAAAATCCCAGTCATCAGGTGGAAGACAAAGCTGAAACTGGACTGCACCAACATGCCGGCAAGGGCGGCAAGCGCGCCGATCCTCCATGCGTCGCGATCATCGCGATTGCTAGATGGTTCTTCAAACAGAACCCGTAGGATGGCAACCAAGGCCAAAGCCCCGAGCAAACCGACTAACAGCCCGGCCCCGATGAGTCCGTAATCTGTGGCGGATTGCATCAATTCGTTGTGAACCAGCTCCGGCCTAGCACCGCCGGCACCCTGGACCGTATGGTCCCAAAACCGAAAGCACTCCCAACTGAAACTCCGGCTGCCACCGCCGATCAGCGGGTGGAGGCCGATGCAGGACAAGGCGATGCCGAGGAAGTAGAGTCGGCAAGAGTTGTCCATCAATGCGTCGAAACCGCTGCCGGCATGGCGGAAATCCTGCGCTTCCTGCCAACCGATCAGCAGGTAGGCCACGATGCCGAGTCCGATTGCAGGAACGGCAATCACGGCCGGCGCAAACCACTTCGCATTGCGTCGTTTGCCGAGGATCAGCAGAAACACGGCAAACACTCCGCAAGCCGCCGCCGCGCCGAAAATACCGCCGCGAGAGCGGGTGAACCAAACTCCGGCGATGCCAGCGATCGCAATCAGAACCCAGAAAATCCGGGTCGCCAATGCATGACGTCCGAACATGGCCGCCGCGCCGACCAGCATGGATGACGCGATCAGGTAGTTGGCGGTTTCATTGTAGTGAGCGAAAAACCCGGTGGGTAACTTGGTGAGTTTGGCGCCATACACCGGCACGAAATCCGGGTGGATCATTTGCATGCCCATCACCGCGAGATTCGCCAGCAGCAGCAACGCGATGCCCCAACTGAGAATGCGTTCCGCCAGCGCATGTCCGGCGATGCCGCGGATGCTGATGAAGGCCCCCACCGCGCCCGCGACGAGCAATAAGTCCGCCTGTCCCAATTCCGCCACCGGAGAAACCCACGCCCGCCAAGCAAACCACCCGGCGGTCACAGCACCGAAGGCGAGCATGCCGAAGTCCGAGGAGATTTTTCCACGTCGCCAAATCGCGGGCAACGCGGCCAACACCGCGATGCCAAGAGCGATCATGGCAGGCCCCCACACCCATGGCCGCGTTTGCGGACCAATCACCACGGCGAGTATCAAAGAAAAAACGAGAAAAATGGAGGAGATGATGGGCATGGGTGGGAAGAGAAAGACACAAGACTAGAAGACACAAGACACAAGACGAAGAGAAGACGCTGCGCGGTCGAAGGTCGAAAAGTCTAAAAGTCGAAGGTCGGAAGAGGAAGAGTCTGAAACCGGTAGGGCGGATCCGGCCCGGTCCGCCCAATACTGGCCACTTAAGAGATTTTTTGATTTACCAGTTGGCCGCAGGGAGGGAAGCTTCCCGCATGG
>CAYRLT010000617.1:0-1986 GCA_964425095.1 uncultured Luteolibacter sp. | reverse complement strand
TGCGCCTCGTCTTCACCGATCCCCACGCGCTCGATCCCTCCAAGCGCGCCGCCGAGGTCACGCGCGACATCGCCACCCGCCTCGCCAAGCTCGCGAAATCCCTCGAAGCCGACGGCCACGAGCCACAGTCCATCGCCGGTTTCTTGCAGCGCTGCCTCTTCACCATGTTCGCCGAGGATATCGGCCTCCTTCCCGAAGGCGGCTTCCAGCAACTCCTCGACCGTGTGAAATCCACCCCTCAAGGCTTCCCCGTCCTCATCAGTTCGCTCTGGCGGGAAATGGCCACCGGCACCGACTACTCCACGCTCCTCTTCCAGAAGATCGCGCACTTCAGCGGCGGCCTCTTTGAGGACACCAGCGCCCTCCCGCTCTCCGCCTCGCAGATCGCCATGCTTGCCGACGCCTCGGCCACCGATTGGTCCAGCGTCGAGCCCTCGATCTTCGGCACGCTTCTCACCCGTGCGCTCGATCCCCGAGAGCGCCACAAGCTCGGCGCGGAATACACGCCCCGCTCCTATGTCGAGCGCCTCATCCGCCCGACCATTATCGACCCGCTCCGCGAGGAATGGGAATCCACCCGCCTCGCCGCCGCCAATCTCCACCGCGAGGCCGAAGCCGCCCTCGATGCCGCCGAGTCCCGCGAAGACGAGGCGAAAAAACTCCTCGCCGTCGGGGACTCCGAGCCCGCCAAGTCCTCAGGCGCCGCCGCACAAAAACTCCGCGCCGAGGCGAAAAAACACGACGCCGAAGCCCTCCGGCTCGTCACCTCCTTCCACCACCGCCTCTGCGCCCTCCGCATTCTCGATCCCGCCTGCGGCACCGCGAATTTCCTCTATGTGACGCTCGAGCACCTCAAGCGCCTCGAAGCCGAAGTCCTCGAACTCGCCACCGCCCTCGGCGGCGACGCCACCTTTGAGATGAAGGAATACCGCGTGCGCCCCGAGCAATTCCTCGGCCTCGAAATCTCCCCCAACGCCGTCGCCATCGCCCAACTCGTTCTCTGGATCGGCTACTTCCAATGGCAACGCAAGACCACCGGCAAAGCCGACACCGGCGACCGCCCGCTCCTGCCAAAAACCCCCTCCATCCGCCAGCAAGACGCCGTCCTCGCCTACGATGAGAAAACACCCCGCCTCGATCCCCACACCGGCGAAGCCCTCACCATCTGGGACGGCCACACCACAAAACCCCACCCCGTCACCGGCAAGGAAGTCCCCGACGAATCCGCCCGCTCCCCCCTCTTCGATTATGTGAACCCCCGCCGCGCCGAGTGGCCTCAGGCCGATTTCATCGTGGGGAACCCGCCGTTCCTCGGAGCCTCCCGCATGCGCGAAGCCCTTGGCGATGGCTACACCGAAGCCCTCCGCAAAGCCTGGAAAGGCGATGTCCCCGAGTCCGCCGATCTCGTCATGTTCTGGTGGAGCAAAGCCGCCGCCGAGACCGCCCAAGGCCGCTGCCAGCGCTTCGGATTCATCACCACCAACTCCATCCACCAAACCTTCAACCGCCGCGTCATCGAACCCTTCCTCGCCGATGCGAAAAATCCCCTCCACCTCGCCTACGCCATCCCCGACCACCCGTGGATCGACTCTGCGGATGCTGCCGCTGTGCGCATTGCCATGACCGTTGCCGCTCCTGGAAAAGCCGAGGGTATTCTGGAAAGAGTTACAGACGAACGCTCGATGGAGTATGGGGAAATTGAAGTTTTGCTGACGAGATTCGTGGGTCTGGTCGCGGCGAATTTACAAGTAGGGGCGGATCTTTCTTCGTGCGCCGCACTTCTCGCAAATTCCAAACTGAGTTGTCCTGGCGTAAAACTTCACGGTTCTGGTTTCATCGTCACGGCCGACGAGGCAAAAAACCTCGGATTGGGAACCGTTGAAAATCTTAGCAAGCACCTCAAGGGCTATCGAAATGGCAAGGATCTTACTGACCGACCGCGCGGCGTTCTTGTGATCGATCTCTTTGGGTTAGCTGAGGATGAGG
>CAYRLT010000616.1:0-2291 GCA_964425095.1 uncultured Luteolibacter sp. | reverse complement strand
CCAGCCACGTGGACGGGCCGCCGCCGACCGAGCGGCCGACGATGACAATCGACTTCGCTGGAACTCCGAGTCCGCGCAAATGTTTCCATGCCGTATGAATGGCGCGTTTGCACGAAGCCTCGCTTGGGGTGCCGGCGGATTCACCATAACCCGGATAGTCGTAGGCCATGACCCCGAAACCCATCCCGCGCCATGTTTGATAGAGTTCCAGCGCCTGCCCGAGATCCTCCGCGTTTCCATGGGAATAGAGCAAAGTCGGCATGCCCTCGGGTGCGGGATAATAAATCGAAGCAATCCCCTCACCTTCTTCGGTGCGCAGTTGAAACAGCCCATCCAAATCCGCGCCATATGATGAAACCGGCGGAATGAATAGGATGCGGTCCGCAAAAAACACCGCTATAAAACAAAGAATCAGGTAAATCCAAACCACGGATTTGATCGGACGCTTCCAATTCCATTCGCCGATCAAAACGCGTTTCCAATTCATACTCTTTCCGATCGTGCCGGAACCCGACTTCCATGCAAGGATGAGTTTCTGGTTTGCGAATGGGAAATTTTCGGCATCTTGCGGTCGTGGATTCGATGACACAGGCAGTGCTGGGAGCAGCGGTTGGAGAGATGATGCTGGGCAAGCGCATGGGAAACCGGGCGCTGGTGTGGGGCGCGTTGTTTGGAACACTGCCGGATTTGGATATATTACTCACGCCGTTCTTCGATACGGCTGGCAATCTGTGGTGGCACCGCGGGCCAAGTCACTCGTTGCTGGTGATGATCCTGGCCTCATGGGCGCTCGCCCCGCAGTTGGCGAAACTCTGGAAACGCGACAAGATCAGCAAAGCTCTGGCCGGTTGGTTTGTCTTCGCCACATGGAGCACGCATGTGCTGATCGATTGTTTTACGGTCTATGGCACGTCGGTGCTGTGGCCGTTCCACGCACCCCGGGTGGCCTTGAACAATTTATTCATCATCGATCTGCTGTTCACGATGCCGATGTTGGTGGCGCTGGTCTGGCTGGCGTTTCTCCGAACGAAAAAACAATTGCCGAAACGGCGGCGGCTGAATGCCTGGGGCTTGGGGATTTCCGCGGCGTATGCCTTGTTAAGCGTAGGACTGAAATTTTTGGTTTCGGCGGGATTCGATGCGGACTTGGAGAAGCGCGGCACGGTTTTCAATCGCCGGATCGAGGCTCCCACGCCGTTCAATATTCTGCTGTGGCGCTCGGTGGTCGATCGCGGCGATGAGTTTTGGGTCGGCTACCGATCGGTATTCGACCGGCCCTCATCACCCGTGCGGTGGACGATTTACCCGAAAGGAGCGGACACACTCGCCGGGATGGAAAATCTGCGGGAGGTCAAAACATTGCAATGGTTTTCCGATGGCTGGTGGATCGCCCGCCCACATGCAAAGGGTGCATGGATCGGCGACCTGCGATTCGGCGAAACGCGGAGCTGGGGCGAAAAGAAAGGCATGGTGGACAGTCGCCTGGCATTTGCGTGGAAAGTCATGCCAACCGAAACAGGCGACCACCTGCGCACCATTATGCCCAACCGCACCAACCCAGGCGAGACCTTGCGGCGGATGGTCCGACGCATCGTCGGGGATCGCGAGGCATGGGAGGCAAATCCGCGATTGGCGGGGACGACCGTGAGTTTGCCGGAATTCCTCGCCGTGGAAGAATGAGCCGGAGTTTCGCCCAAAGCAGGAAATCCGCACTTTTTCTCGACTCAAAAATCGGCTATCAATCTTTCCAGTGAAAGCAATACTCGTCCTGATAACCATGGCCATCACCGCCGTGGCGGCACCCAGTGATCCGGGCGAAACCGCCCTGCATTTCCTTGAAAAAGTGCGGTGCAAAAACCTTAACTTGGCCCCCGGAGCCGACACCGCGCTCTCTCCGCAAACCAGTGAAGCAAAGCGTAAGGAAATCGCCCGCCGCATCGAGCGCATGGCGCAGGATCTCGGTGACGATCCGCTCGAAGTGGGAGCCGTGAAACTCGATGGCGATCTCGCCGGCGTGCTCGTCCGCAAAATCAGCGGCTTCGATCCGAACCGCATGCAGATTTTCCCGATCGCCTTGGTGAAACGCGGCGCAGAATGGACCGCCGCCCCGGTGCCGGCCTCATTTGAAAACTCCGGCGTCCGCCACACCGCCGCTCTCCGCCAGCGATTGACGTCCCTCGAAAACTGGATGCTGCGTGAACAAGTCCTTGATCTGGCGCATCTTCGCGACCAATCGGCAGAACGGATGCGGCGCAAAATCGAAGAAATACTCCCCGCCGCCACGCTCCGGG
>CAYRLT010000615.1:0-1981 GCA_964425095.1 uncultured Luteolibacter sp. | reverse complement strand
TTTCCCAGCGACACTCCTCTGGCTCACCAACGGCGGACGATCCGCTCCCCCATGGAACGGAAAACACCTCGGCCGCATCGGCATCGAGGAAGTTTGTTCTTTCTTCAGCCATGGCGTGGATGCCTCACGCCAAAATCCCCTCGCAGCGGAAGGCATCCCAACCACCCGCCATTTCACACCGCAGGAAACCGTCTCACTCCGTGTCATCCAAGCGGTCGCTCTCGTGCCGGACAATTTCGGCGCGGTCACCTCAATCGTTCCCCACGATCAGCTTTCCATTGCCATCTCGGGCGATTCAGGTAAACCCATCATCATTCCAATCGACTGGAAATTCGTAATCTAATCTCCAATCTCTTATCCTCAATCTCCAATCCCCAACCACCAACCTATTCATGAAACTTCACAACGCCATGTGGCCCGGTCTCGTCGGCAAAGAACCCGACACCGATCATCCTCCGATCTCGCTTGAGCACATGCTCGAACTCACCACGGCCGCCGAAGTGAACGGCCGCAAGTTCGATGGCGTGGACCTCTTCGTTTTCCATCCCCACACGGATCCGGATGCATCGGAGGATTCCATCAAAGCCATGGCCGACAAGATTGCCGCCTCAGGCCTCAAGGTCGGATCACTCGTCGCTCCCGTCTGGCCGGGCACGGTCGGTGGCTCTGCCTTCGGTTCCGATGAGGATCGCAAGAATTTCGTGCTCGCCGTCGAAAAGACCTGCCGTGTTGCTGAAATTTTGAATGCGCACGGTGTCCGCCAATCCGGAATCATCCGCGTCGATACCGCGGGCGGCACCGCGGATTTCGCCAAAGACATCACGGGCAACACCGCAAAAGTCGCGCAAACCTTCCGTGAGGCAGGAAAAGTCGCCGAACAACACGGCGAGCGCATCGCAGCGGAAGGAGAAATCTGCTGGGGCGGATTCCACTCGTGGAAAGCCGCAATGGACACCCTCGAAGCCACCGCGATGCCTGGCGTCGTGGGATTTCAGGCTGACCTCGCCCACACCTACCTCTACCTCATGGGCTACAACGCCCCGGAAGCCGCACTCCTCAAGCAAGGCTACAGCGACGAGGAATTCTGGGCCGCTTATCAAATCATGACCGATGCCCTCCGCCCATGGACCATCGATTTCCACGTCGCCCAAAACGACGGCTCCGTCCACGGCACAGGCTCCCATGACAAAACCGGTCGCCATTGTCCCGCCGACGACGCAAACGGTCGTCTCGACATCGCAAAATGCTCGACCTACTGGCTCCAAGGTGCCGCCGAACGTGGCATCAAGCACATCTGTTGGGACGGCTGCATGTTCGACAACTCCGTGCTCGAAAGCCCCGCCACCTGGAATGCCATCCTCAAGGCCATGATCGCCGTCGACGAGGCGCTCTGAAGCTGCCGCCACTCTACTACCTAATCTTCAGAATCCACCAGCTATGGCTGCTTCACCTTCAATTCTCGCTGATAAACTACACGAATACCCACAACATGATGTGATCGATGGAGGATCGAATTCGATTCTCGATGACTGCCTCAATCAGAACGACGGGGTGCTGCAGCTCGTGCACCGCTATGCCGGCCGAACATTTTGCACCCCGGGAAAGCGCCTTCGCCTGGATGCGAAATCGTACTACCCGGACTACATGAATGGGACAGGCTTCGATGAAGTCTGGATGTGTTGCACCGTGCCCATTGTGACCGGAGTCATCGATACCCGCACGGGAAAAGCACCCTTTCGTGAAGGAGAAGCACACGTCCTCACGCCGAACGGGCAATTCATCTCACTTCAGGATTTGATTGAGGCCAATCCAGAGGCTGTCATGGGAGAGAAAGTCACGGCGCTTTCGAAATCCTTGTTCGGCAAGGCCACCTGGCCGATTGTATCCAAGAAGTTCGACAATCTGAACCCCATTCCCCACCATCTTCACTGGGCCAAGTGGGAAGTTTACGACATCAATTCTTTCGACAATCCTGGAGTCA
>CAYRLT010000614.1:0-9621 GCA_964425095.1 uncultured Luteolibacter sp. | reverse complement strand
CAGGCTCCCTGGGGTGACTCCATCGCCCGTCTGAAGAAAGTCTGGGGCGGGATCTATTCATAGTTTTCCACACCGATCTCACGCGTGCCTAGCAAGAACAACGCTGCCACCAACATAGAAAATAATCCAATGGCAAGTAATGTCTGGTCGGCGATTGCGCCTTCTCCAGCCGCACCGACGACGGAGCGCACGCGTAGAATCGCCATAAAAGCCACCGAAGTCACGCCGCCGGCGAGGATTGCCCCCACGATGCCAGGGGATTCGCCATAGGCTTCCGGTTTCCAAGTGTGCATGGGAGCAAGACCCATTTTTGTGCCATAACCCACTAATAAAAGAACCCAACCGATCAGCACCCAAGGCCGCGAAAGTAGCGCGCCTTGATCCATCAGGGAGACAAAGGTCAAGTCGCCCGAACCGCCTCCATGCAGTGCTGCATAGCCAATGCAGAACGATCCTAACAACGAAAGTGCGATGCCTGTGCCGCCGACGAGCAGGTATTTCCAAGTCGCTTCGAATGCACGCGGAGTGCCGTTGAAATGCAATAACGGAACGGCGGCCAGCGTCACCCCCTCGGTAAAGATCCACAGCAATCCAAGATGCCGCGCCTGTTGCCCCGCGCTGATCAATCCCAGCACGGCAAGCAACGCCGCCACAAAAACCCGGTTGTTCCGTTCCCGGCGCACCTGCAAATACGTGACGCCGTAAAATGAGCAAACCAGAAACAACAGCGAGACCGCCGGTAACACCGCGCGCGCCAGCGGATCGAAACCCAGCCATGCATTAGCCGCCACCGTCGGCGGATCAAAAAACATCCACAGCGTCAGCAATGTGTGAAGCACGCCTGTGACCGGCAGCAGCCACGACCGCGAGCGGTTGTCGCGCCAGATCAATGCCGCTACCGCCGAGAAAATTGGAATGATAATGAGTAACAGGGATTTCATTCGCGGAGAGCGGTAAGTTTACGGGTGTCGAGCGAATCGAAGGCGCGCTGGATGCGGTCCATGATGATGCCGATGATGAACACGCCCACTGTCACATCGAGCAGCACTCCGGCTTCCACCAGCAGCGGCATGGTTTTGATGAGCAACAGGCCGAAGATATAAATTCCGTTTTCGAGAATCAGATAACCACAGACCTGTGAAATGGCCTTGTTGCGTCCGATCAACAGGATGAACCCAGTGAAAACCGTGGCCAGTGCCCCAGGCACCAGCAGCGAACCCTCATGCTCCGGCAGGAGCGGCAATGCCTGTGCCAAGGCCAATGCAGCGATGGTTCCTCCAGCGCCTAATAATAATGATGGCACAAATCCAATGAGAGGCTCCAACTCGCGGTCGATCTGCGCGGTGCGCATCGCCCGCCGCAGCAACGAGGGAATCACCAGCCCTTTGCCCGCCATCGTGGCCAATGCGACTAGCAAGACCCGCCAGTCGAGTTCGTGTTCCATCAAGACCGGCATCGCGCCGAGAATTACGCCCTGCACGGACATCGCGCGGATGACGGCCGGCAGGCGGCTACTGCCGAGCGCGAGGAGGTTCAGCCCCATGGCCAAACCGATGAGGAGATTGAGATTGGTATTCATGAGGGACCTGCTTTCCAAGCGACTAACAGGGCGAACAGACACAACAAAAAAGCCACGGTAAGCAGCAACGGAACGCGTTTGAAAGCCAGCCTTGCCAGCAACGACTCGACGATACCCACACCGATCGTAACCACCAACACACCGCCGACAAATAACCCATTGATCACTACATTGGACAGTCCTTTGAGCGGCAATACCGCCTGCACAAGCAGAACTGAAAACAGTAAGAGTTTCATCGATGCTCCATGCAAGATCACCGCCAACGGGGGGCCGCTATGATCCAGCACCATCGCTTCATGGATCATCGTGAGTTCGAGGTGTGTGTTCGGATCGTCGAAGGGTATCCGGCAATTTTCCGCCAGCAGCACGATAAACAATCCGGCCGCCAACAGAACAACGCCAGCTCCGGCCGATGGAGTAAGCATGGTGGATAGGGTAATACTGCCAGTTTGCAAGCTTAGAGAAAGGATCGCCGCGAACATCGCCGCCTCGGCGAGCACTGCATAGCTGACTTCCCTGGCCGCCCCCATGCCCTCGAATGCGGAACCGGTCTCCATCGCCGCCCATGCCGTGCAGAAACGCGAAAGCGCCAACAAATAGAGCATCAACAACACGTCGCCGTGGAAACTCAGTTCCGCTCCGGCGGGCCCCAATGGCATCAGCATCGCTGCGCAAAACAAGGCGACCCACGAAACCGCTGGAAGGATGATAAACGCGGGTGAAGCGATCTGGCTCATGACCACACTCTTTTTCCACAAGCGTGCGAGGTCGTAATAAAGCTGGAGCACGGGCGGACCGCGGCGACCGGCGACCCAAGATTTTACTTTATTGATGATGCCCGGCAACAACGGTGCCAGCAGCAGCCAGCAGACCGGACGAAGGATGAATTCCAGGGTCGAGCTCATGATTTCACTCCCAGTAAAACCAACACTCCCAAGGCGAACAGCCCTGCAAGCACATATAAGATATAACTTTGCAAACGGCCATGCTGCAAGCGCCGCACGGCGGTAGAAATCCGAATGATGCCTCGACTAATCGGTTCGATCACCATTTCCAGCACGGTTTCCGGGGTGCGCTCCAAAAGGATGGCGCTCGCCGGAAACTGGCCGCGCGGCCGCCGCAGTTTGCGTAGCGGATGAAGAATCCAGCCAAACCATTCTACGACGATGCCCGCGAACGAACCACTGCTATATTGCATCCTAGCGGCGGGCGCTGCGTATCCGCAATCCCAAGTCAGGGCGCGCCGTAACCCATTGGCTTGGGCTTTCCTCCAGAGCACCATGCCGCTCAGGACTAACAAAAGCGTCAGAGCCAAATGCATCTTGCCGAGTCCAACGAGCGGCGAGGGTGAAGAATCCACGGCCCATGTCGGATGCCACGAAGACACTACCCGCGCGACCATGGGCCAAAAGACGGCGGGAAAAAGCCCGATGATGAGACAAACGCCAGCCATCACCAACATCGGCGCACGCATCCACCAACCGCATTCATGCGCTTTCGCCGCAATCTTCGTGCGTGGCGAACCGAGAAAGATGACGGATCCGACTTTGACAAATGCCGCCAGCGCCAGCGCGCCTGCCATTGCCAAGAGGATCGCCGCAGGCATGGCCGCCCACGCGGGTGGCGTCTTGGCGATTGTGGCATCGAAGAGCCCCAGATAAATCATCCATTCGCTCACAAATCCATTGAGCGGCGGCAATCCGGAAACGGCGACAGCTCCCAGCGCGAATAATCCCGCCGTCCATGGCATGGATTTCCAGAGCCCGCCAAGTCGACTCATTTGCCGCGTGCCAGTGGCGTGCAGCACCGAGCCTGCTCCAAAAAACAACAAGGACTTGAACGCACCGTGGTTCCAGACATGCAGCATCGCTCCGGCCATCGCCAGTTTGCCCCAGGCGGCATCGCCATGCGAGCGCGCGAGCATGGCGGCACCGACACCAACCAAAATTACGCCGATGTTTTCCACCGAACAATAGGCTAACAGCCGCTTGAAATCATTTTGCGCAAGAGTAAACGTAATTCCTAACAACGCGCTGATCGCGCCCAACCCGATGACCACCCAGCCGGCGGCGGGCGGCACCGGCAGCCAGCCACTGAAGCGCACGATGCCATAAATCCCCATCTTGATCGCCACGCCTGATAGAATGGCAGAGACATGGCTGGGCGCATTGGCGTGCGCCGAAGGCAGCCAGATGTGCAGCGTGAAAATACCGGCTTTCACCCCGAATCCGACCAATACCAGCCAGAACAGAGGAGCCAGATCCGTCCGGCCGGGCAATGGACTGAGATCCCAGCTGCCGGTGCGCTCGGCGAGCGTGCTGAAAAACGCGAACAAACCGATGGTGCCCGCATGTGAGGCGGCCAGATAAAGCCAGCCAGCCTTGCGCACTTCAGGTTTTCGGTTTTCCAGTGTGATCAGAAAATACGCGCAAACCGCGAATGCTTCCCAGGCGATCAGGAAATGCAGGCCGTTTGATGATGTTAGAACAAGCGCCATGCTCAGCACCAGCGCGCTCCACCAAACACGCCCACGTGGTGCGGAATGCGGGTAATGGTGGTCCGACCAATACTCCCGCGCATACACCGCGCCCGCACCACCAACCACCGATAGCAGCGCAAGGAACAGCGCGCTCACACCATCAAGCCGCATGTGCAAGGTCTCGCCACCTAGCGGAAATACGCTCCGCCATTCGAATTCCGCCGCGCCTGACAAAACTTCAAGCGAGGCCAAAAATGCGGCACTCGTGCCAAGTAGCGTGCAGCCGAGCCATAGGCGCGGGCACTTCAAACCTATGACGATTGCCACCGCCAAAGCCGCGAATGCCAAAGCTAGCAACAAACCGATTATCATGGATTGCCTCCCGGTTTTTTCGCGACAATTGCACGATCCGAAGCGGTGACGATTTCAAAAATCGCGTCGTCCGTGGCACCCGCTTCAAGCGCATCGCGCAAGGTTTTCGCCGAAAGTAAACGGCTGATCCGTCCGACCATATCAAGATGCGCACGTGGTGAGGGCGCGATGAAAAACAACAAGCGCGTGATCGGCACCTCATCCACCCGCAGTTCCTGAGGTGACAGTGCGTCGCGCAGAAGGATCAACGCCATCGCGCCGGAATTGCGGCCCAGTGTGACGCGTGTGGCCGGATGTGGCAGCGCGTAACCATCTCCGATCGGTGCCATCGTCACACCGTCCTTGGCGCGGAATTTCTGCGCCAGCATCTTACGAACCGGCGGAGTGGCACCCGGCAGGGCGGTAGCTATGCGTCCAAAAATATCTGTTAGTTCGGCCGCCGGGATATCACGCCAGATCCCCCCTACACGCAGTAAGGGACAAAGCTGGAGCACCGAGGCCAGTCCGGGTTTCTCGGTCGATAGAAATCCCGCCTGCGCCGCCAGCCCGCGGGTGGCCGCCCATTGTGCGACCTGAGCGCGATCGAACAAAAGCACGCCGCGGTCCGGCGTGTGCGGCAGTCCCTCAGTGCGAATCCAGCCTTCCACGACTTTTTCCGAGACGCCGAACGATTCCGCGAGTTGCACAAGATTCAGATACATTGGATTTGGGAAATGGGAGAAGTAGGTTCAAAGAGAGCCACGAATAAACACCCATGACGCGAGCATGACAACACCGGCGAGGAGATAAAGCACATAGGATTGCACCCGTCCGTGTTGGAGACGGCGCATAGCCGAGGATACACGCATCACGATGACCGCCACCGGCTCCACGACCTGTTCGAGCACGGTTTCCGGTGTGTGTTCGGCAAAACCCGCTCTCACTGGGAAAATCACCACCGGCCGCTGATCGTGGCGCACTGGGCGCAATATAAATGCAAACCACTCGGTGATGATCCCGGCGAACGAGCCTGCGGTGTATTGCATGCGCGGCGTCGGCGCGGTATAACCACAATCCCAGGTGAGCTCGCGTGCCAACCCGCCGCGTTTCACCCGCCGCGATAACCAAGCGCCCGCGACGCCCGCGCAAATCGCCAGCGTCACATGCAGCAGTCCCAGCTTCGACAGCGGCGCGGGAACCTCGGTGATGGCCCATACCGGGTTCCACTCACCCGCAGCCCGTGCGATAGCCGACCAGAAAAATGCGGGAGCAAGGCCGATCATCACGCAAGCACTTGCTAACAGAATCATCGCGCCACGCATCGATTGCCCGCAATCATGCGCTTCGGCCGCCGCCTGCGAGCGCGGGGCCCCGAGAAACACCACCCCGCAGACCTTGACGAAGCACGCGAGCGCTAAAGCGCCGGTGACGCCTAGCAAAATTACCGCCGGGATGGCAGCCCAGGCAGATGGACCGTGGGAAATTGTCGCATCGAATAAGCCCAGATAGATCAGCCACTCGCTGACAAATCCATTGAGCGGTGGTAGCCCGGAAATCGCCGCCGCACCCAGCGCGAACAATCCCGTCGTCCACGGCATGGTTTTCCAAAGCCCGCCGAGGCAGCTCATTTCCCGCGTGCCGGTGGCATGCAAGACCGAGCCAGCACCGAGAAACAGCAGCGATTTGAACAAGCCGTGGTTCCAGACATGCAGCAGCCCGCCCGCAAGAGCAAGTTGTCCCCAAGCCGCGTTGCCGTGTTGCATGGAGATCATCGCAAAGCCGAGCCCGATGAGGATGATGCCGATGTTTTCAACGCTGTGATAAGCGAGCAGGCGTTTCAAATCATGCTGGCCCAGCGCGAACGCCACGCCGAGCACCGCGCTCAACACACCCAGTGCGGCGACCACAACTCCCGCACTCGGCGGCACCGGCAACCAGCCGCTGAATCGCACCAAGCCATAAATCCCCAGCTTAATCGTCACGCCTGATAGAATCGCCGAGACATGGCTGGGCGCGTTGGCATGCGCCGATGGCAGCCAGATATGCAGCGGAAACATACCCGCTTTCAGACCGAATCCAAACAGCGCGAACCAAAACAAAGGTGCGAGATCCGCGCGTTCGCGCAGCGGCCCCAGATCCCAGGTTCCGGTGCGTGACGCCAGCAACGTGAAAAAAGCGAACAATGAAAGCGTGGCCGCATGTGAAGCTGCCAGATAAAGCCAACCGGCCGCCCGCACCTCGGGCCGCCGCCGGTCGAGAGTGACGAGAAAATACGCGGCCACTGCGAAGATTTCCCATGCAATGAGAAAATGAAGACCATTAGATGACAGCAAAATCACAACGAGACTGAGCAGCAGCACATTCCACCAGAAGCGTCCTTTACCCGCAGAACTCGGGTGCTTGTGATCCGGCCAATACTCCAACGAATAAACCGAAGTCGCACCGCCAACCACGCAGAGCAGCGCAAGAAACAGCGCGCTGATCGCATCAAGGCGAAAATGCAGGGGCTCGTCACCCACCGTCAACGCGTGCCTCCATTCCCATATTTCGCCACCCGAGAGCACACTCAGTGCTGCGGTAAAGGCAGCCGCCAAACCTAACAACGTAGTTGCCAGCCACCAGCGCGGCGTTATCCGTCCGGCGGCGATGCCCGAGAGCAAGGCCACTGCGGCAATTGACAACGATAGTCCGGTGATCATGTACTGGTTTCGGAGGAATTCTGATTCGCCCGCTCAAGGGTTTTCAAGATGCTCTGTGCACGTGTGAGGGTTTCGGCAAGCTCGAGACGCGCGCTTTCGACCGTTTGTCGTTCCGTGTGGAGAGCTTCATGTGGCTCAGCTAACTCCACGATAGCTGGAAGACCAAGGATTTCACGGGCCCGTGCCAACGCTGCTGTTACATCCGGGCAAACATTCTCCACGCCGAGCCGGTCGATGAAGCCGGAATTCGTCATCACCAACAACGGCTGGGTGTGCGGTGCACTCAAAATCAAGTGTTTCCCCTTGGCCCGCAGTTTCAACCGCAAATCCTCCAGCGCCTGCAAGCCGGTGGCATCCATCGCAAGCACCTTCCGCACCCGCAAAATCAAAACTTCAGGTTCCTGCGCCGCGCGCTTCAACTCGTCGTCGAGCTTATCCACCACGCCGAAAAAGAACGCCCCGAACACCCGGAATATCAACACTCCCGGCGGCACCTCCTTGCCGACCAATGAATGGTGCGAGCCTTCCGTCTCCGTCGTCTCGTCCACGGCGGTGATCTTTGAAGTCTCAGAAATCCGCTTCACCATCAACAATGCCGCCAACACCACGCCCACCTCTACCGCCAGCGAAAGATTGGTTAGCACAGTCAGCCCGAAAGTCGCTAGAAAGACTGATGAATCACTGAAAGGCCATTTCGACAACCGAGCGAATTGTTTCCAGGAAACCATTCGATAAGCGGCGACCACCAGCACCGCGCTCAAAGTGGCCAGCGGAATTTGACTGATCAAAGGAGCGGCCAGCACCAAAATGAGCAGCAGCAACACCGAGTGCACCAAGCCCGCAACCGGCGAACGCGCACCCGATCGCACGTTCATCACCGAACGCGCCACAGCGCCGGTCACGGGGATGCAACCAAACAACGGCCCAACCAGGTTTGCCACTCCCTGGCCAAGAAGTTCTTGATTTGAGTCATGCCTGTCATCGATCAATCCATCCGTCACCACGGCGCCGAGCAGAGCCTGCATCGCCACTAACAGAGCAATCGTGAACGCGGGCTGAATCAAACTCTTGATCGTCTCCCAATCCGCCGGCGGCAGGACCATGACCGGTAGCTTCCCGGAAAATACGCCGAACTCCGAGCCGATGGTTGCGATGCCAAAATGCGCGTTAAAGCCGAACAAAACAGCGGCCACCGTGGCCACCGCCAAACCCGCCATTGCTCCCGGCACGATGCGCGCGAGACGCTTCGGCCACAGGCCCATGAGTGCTACCGAAGCAAGCGAGAGACCGACCGTCGGCCAATGGAATGCCCCGAGATTAGCACCGAAAACTTGGATTTTCCCAATGAAATCCACCGGCATCTTGTCCACGGTCAGCCCGAAAAATGTCTTGATCTGCGAGCTGAGAATCAGCACCGCGATGCCCTTGGTGAATGCGCGCGAAACCGGATAGGGAATGAAGCGAATAATCGAGCCCATTTTCGCCAGTCCCATCAGGCATAACATCACTCCTGCAATCATTGTGCAAAGAAACAACCCGCCGTAACCAGCGCTTTGCACAATACTATAGGTGATAATCACAAATGCGCCTGTCGGCCCGCCGATCTGCACGCGCGATCCTCCTAACGCGGCGATGAGTCCGCCACCGATGATGGCCGTGAACAAACCTTGCTCCGGCCTCACGCCTGATGCGATCGCGAATGCCATCGAAAGCGGAAATGCCAGTGTCGTTACATTCAAACCAGCGGAAAAATCCTGCCACAAACGCTCCTTGGTGTAGCCCTTGAGCGCATCCAGAAGTTTGGGACGGAATGAAAGTGCTAGACTCATGGTTTTTTTGCGCCACAGGACTTTTGGTCTGGCTATCATCCAGATAGATAAAAACTCCGCAGTTTTCGCATACGCTGATGGCACCGCCACGGCGGTGCAGGTCTGCTGCACTGCTGCGGGTCATCGAGATATGACAGCCTCCGCAGATCCCGTTCTTCACCGGAGCAATGGTTGGCATATTGCGGGCGTGGCGCTGGTCGTAATGCTTTAGGATGGCGGTGGGCAGTCGCTGGCGGACGACCTCGATCTCCGCGTTAATCGCTGCGAGTTTGATGGATTTGGGTTTGATCACACTGCGGGCCTTGCCCAGTTCCTCAAGCTGGCGCAGGGATTGTATGAGGTCGAGTCGGTTGGTCATGTTTTTTAGGATTCGTTTTTGAAATGGCGATCTCAGTGAATTGAGAATCCGCAAGTATTCGAGATATCGATTTTTTCGCGGGCGGTTTTTCCGGGTTCGCTGATTCTGCGTTTGATCCATAGCCGCAGCTCACCGTCAAAGGCGGTCTCCTCGCAGTCATAGCAGTTAGGAATTTCGTCACAATCGCCCCAGTAGGTGACCACCCGAGTGCCTAGTCGAAGGTTTGACAGCTCTTTGCGAACATAATTGATGTAGCGGTCATAATATTCGAAATGAACCGTCACTTCATTGTCGATCTTTAGAAGCGGCAAGAGATTTTCTTCGAA
>CAYRLT010000613.1:0-13254 GCA_964425095.1 uncultured Luteolibacter sp. | reverse complement strand
CCGATCTCGAACGCGCCCTGATTGCCCGCCTGCATGATTCCCGGTCCGCCGCCGGTCATCACCGTGAAGCCGAGTCGTGCGCAGGCGGCACCCATTTCGCGGGCCAATTCATAATATTGTGTGCCCGAGCGAGTCCGCGCGGAACCGAAAATCGTCACGCAAGGCCCCGCGAAATGCAATGTGCGGAAGGCAATCAGCAAATCCTTGGCCACCCGGAACAAGGTCATGAAATTGTGTAGCCGCGAACTCGGCCCGGACAAAAGCGTGCGGTCGTCGGTTTCCAACTCGAACAGCTCCTGCTTGCGGATTTCCTCCTCCGTGATCTCCCCGTCGGGAACCTGCGGGTAAACCGGGCAATCGAGTTTTTTCATGACCCGTTTCTAGCATTTTCACGCCACCTCTCAACCACGAAAAAGGGCGCGACCGAAGAATCGGCCGCGCCCGATAAAAACAAAACGGATCACTTGGCGAAATTCGCCGCGACCACATCCCAGTTCACCAAGTTCCAGAACGCGGCGATGTAATCCGGCCGGCGGTTCTGATAGTTGAGGTAATAGGCGTGCTCCCAGACATCAAGTCCGAGAATCGGCTTGCCAGAGCAACCGGCCACGGACTCGCCCATACACGGGCAATCCTGATTCGCCGTGGAGCAAACCGCCAGCGAGCCGTCCGCCTTTGTCACCAACCATGCCCAGCCGGAGCCGAAACGAGTGGCACCTGCCTTGGCAAACGCTTCCTTGAACGCATCGAACGAGCCGAAGGCCTTGTCGATCGCGGCGGCGAGTTCACCGGTTGGAGCCTTGGCTCCGCCCGGGGCGATGACTTTCCAGAAAAACGAGTGGTTCGCATGGCCACCACCGTTGTTGCGGACTGCGGTGCGGATGTCTTCTGGCAGCGCAGCGATGTCGCCGATGATCTCGCAAAGCGACTTCGCTTCGAGCTCGGGCTTGCCGGCAAGGGCGTTGTTGAGATTGGTGATGTATGCCTGATGGTGCTTCGAATGATGGATTTCCATCGTGCGAGCGTCGATGTGAGGCTCAAGGGCGTCGTAAGCGTAACCGAGGTCGGGTAGTGTGTGGGCCATGGTATTTCTGGGAGTTTGATTTGCGTCGCGCCGGGAAGTCCGCATAGGCTGACCGCCCGACGACATCCCTACGAAACCGAGCTTTCCTTCAGCCGCAAGCGAAAACCAACATGATGCCTCCAGAACTCGCCCCCTATCTCCCATATCTGCTCACCGCCGCCGTCGGAATTTTCATCGGCTGGTTGCTCACCCGGCTCGCCGCATCTGGTAAAATCTCCGCAGGAATCGAGCGACTGAAAGCCGAGGAACGCCGATCGCTTGAAATCGAAGACCGCCTCGCCAAAACCGCATCCGAGGCAGATCGCAACGAACAAGACGCTCAAAGCTTCCGCAACCAACTCACCGAACTCCGCTCCCGCTTGGAAGCCGAACTCAAGGCCGCCGCAGAAAAACAAGCGCTGCTCGAACGCGCCGAAATCAAGCTCTCAGACACCTTCAAAGCCCTTTCCGCCGACGCCCTCCGCGCCTCATCCGAGCAATTCCTCCATCTTGCGAAATCCTCGCTCTCCACCCAAACCGAGGAAGCCAAGGGAGAAATCGAGAAACGCAAAGTCGCCATCGAAAACCTCGTCAAACCCGTGGCCGAATCCCTCGGGAAATTTGAACTCCGCATCGGCGATATCGAAAAAGCCCGCGAGGGAGCCTACGCCGAGCTCAAGGAGCAAGTCCGCGCCCTCGGCGAAGGCCAACTCGGCCTCCAACGCGAAACCGCCTCACTCGTCAAAGCCCTCCGCCAACCCACCGGCCGCGGCCAATGGGGCGAAATGCAACTCCGCCGCGTCGTCGAACTCGCCGGCATGCAGGAACATTGCGATTTCGAAGTCCAACACAACTCGACGACCGACGAGGGCAAAAAACTCCGCCCCGACCTCATCGTCCGCCTCCCAGGCGGGAAAATCATCGTCGTCGATTCCAAAACGCCGATGGACGGATATCTCGATGCACTGGAAGCCTCCGATGACACCATCCGCGAGGAAGCACTCCATCGCCACGCCCGCCAGGTGCGCACCCATATCCAACAGCTATCCTCGAAAAACTACACCTCGCAATTCGCCCACACGCCGGAATTCACCGTGCTGTTCCTACCCAGCGAATCATTCTTCTCCGCCGCCCTCCAAAGCGATCCCAGCCTCATCGAGCGCGGCGTCGATCAAGGGGTCATCCTCGCCACCCCCACCACACTCATCGCCTTGTTACGCGCTGTTTCCTACGGTTGGAGACAGGAATCCATCGCTGAAAACGCCCGCGAAATCTCATTGTTAGGCCGCACGCTCCACGAGCGACTCGGAAAACTCGCCGACCACTTCGCTAAACTCGGTCGCTCGCTTGGCGGTGCCGTGGAAAATTACAACAACGCCATCGGTTCATTCGAAACCCGCGTTCTCACCACCGCCCGCAAATTCGAGGAACTCAAAGCCGCCCCGGAAGCCGCCTCCATCACCAACCTCGAACCGGTCGATAGCATCCCGCGCAACCTCCAATCCGCCGGCGTGAGCCTCCTGCCCGCCACCGCTCCCGCACCCTTCAACACCGCGCCCCTCGCCTTCGATCCCACGAAAGCCGCCCACCTGCTGGAACCGGAAATGGACGACGATTTCACCTTCGTCCCCGATCCTCCTGCCGATGCACACAACGCCGCCGCAGATCTGAGATCCGCCCTGGATTGACTCCTCAACCTAACTGCCGCGCCGCCTGAAGCGTGTTCTTCATCAACATCGCGATGGTCATCGGCCCCACTCCGCCGGGCACGGGTGTGATCGCCGAACACAGCGGCGCCACTTCCTCAAACGCGACATCGCCCGTCAGGCGGTAGCCGGACTTTTTACTGGCGTCCTCGACGCGGTTGATGCCGACATCAATGACTACGGCACCGGGTTTCACCCAATCCGCCTTAACCATTTCCGGACGACCGACGGCAGCGACCAAAATATCAGCGCGGCGGCAAATCGCTGGCAAATCCTTCGAACGCGAGTGGGCGATGGTCACGGTGGCATTGGATTTTTTAGAGACTAACAATAATGCCATCGGTTTGCCGACGATCATACTGCGACCGATAATCACAGCTTCCGCACCCTGAGTCTCAATGCCGGCGACTTCTAGCAATTTCATGCATCCGGCAGGCGTGCAGGGCACGAAGCCGCTCGGGTCTTCCAAGGCGAGCTTGGCGACGTTTTCCGGGTGAAATCCATCAACATCTTTGCGCGGATCGATGGCCCGGATGACTTCTTCCTCGTCGATGTGCTTAGGCGGCGGCGACTGGACGAGGATGCCGTGAATGGCGGGGTCGGCATTGAGATCGCGGACGACTTGCAAGAGTTCCTCCTGCGTGGTGGCAGCGGGAAGTTCGATCTTGCGTGAGAGAAATCCGAGTTCGGCGCAGGTGCGGGTTTTGGAAGCGACGTAGACCTTGGATGCGGGGTCCTCGCCGACGAGCACGACGGCAAGCCCGGGAACAATTCCTTGTGCGATTAATGCGGAGGCCTCGGCCCGGCACTCATCGAGAACGGCGGCGGCTACGGATTTTCCATCGAGAATGCGGGGTGTGTTCATAAGCTTGTGTTTGGGGAAAATTCAGGCGTCATCGGTGGCCTTGACGAGCAGCAATTCGAGCTTCAATCGCTCGTTTTCAAAAGTCTCGGGATTCATGCCGCGGCCCAGTCGGATCGCCGGGCCAAAGGTGACCTCTACCCGGCTGAACGGCTTCGGAATAACAAAGCGGTCCCAGGATTTCAATCGCCACGCGGAGGAAAATCGCACGTGAATCGGCACAATCGGTGCCCCCGTGGACTCCGCAAGTTTGATCACCCCGGGCTGCATGACGTATCGCGGGCCACGCGGACCATCCGGCGTCAGGCAAATGTCCAAGCCTTGTTGCGAGGCCCGCTTCAGACCGACCAATGCCGCAACTCCCCGGCGCGAGGACGATCCACGGATGGCCCCAAGCCCGAACACGGCCATGGCGCGCGCGACCATGTCGCCATCATGACTGGCACTGGTGAGGACGACCATTTTGCGATGCGAGCCACAGAGTTTTTGCCACGCCGGCGGCACGCTGAAAAAGCGGTTGTGCCAGAGAATCATGATCACGGGTGGCACGGCAGGGTCTTTAGCGCCCACTCCAGCGAGATCCCGCACTTGAAAACGGAGCGTCGCACCCAACAACTTCATCATCCAACCGGCAAGCATTCCCAACACAGCGGACTTGCGGTCGCTGCGGATTTCACTGCCTTTGTTCGAACTCATCGGGACATGGGAAACAACGGCCATCACAGGAGCCCCGCAAGATGCAGGGATAGGATCAGGCCCGGAAAATGCATGGCTATCTTCAACCACCCCGACACACTCCATGTGGCCGAGGACGCGAGTTTCCCCAAGCACCCGGGTTTGACAAGCTCGACGATGGAGAGGATCGTAAAAATCAACCAATCTCCCCCCGGCATTTTTTTGCTCAGGAAAGTAGGTGAATCACCCATCGCCGATTTAGGACTGAATCACCGAGACTCCGTGTCTGCCCCAATTAATTCATGAACCTCCGTCGCCTGCTTCTCATTTTATTGCTGACAGCCTGCTCGGCAGCTGCGGGCCGCGCCGCGCCCACATGGGAAAAAGATCTCACGTCCTCCATGCTCGGCCCACACCCGCCTCTCGCCCCCAGCGTTCTCGAACTCAACGTCAGCTGGAAAGGCCTCGTCAACTCCGGCAAAGTCGCCATGGAATTCGCTCCCAAAGGCGCTAAAAAACCCGACGCCTTCGTCGTCCGATCAACCGCCATCAGTCTCGGCCCCGCCGCCGTGGTTTTCCCTTACAAAGGAACCTCCTGGACCGAACTCGATATCGTCACCCTCAAACCGCGATTCTTCCATTCGGTGGAAACCAAGGACGGGGAAACCACCACCACCACCACCCGCTATTTGCCAAAAAACGTGGAGTCCAGCGTCACCGCCGGCCCTGCCGGCAAGACTGCGGGCGCCCCTAAGAGCCAGACATTCAGCTTCTCCCCGGTCTTCGAGGTCTACTCCGCCATCCTCCACATCCGCAGCCAGAAACTCGATCAGGGCGATCCCATCACGATCGTGATCCACCCATTCAACAATCCATACCTACTCCGCGCCAAAGTAGTCGGCCGGGAAAAACACGACGGGCGAGACACCATTCGCCTCAGCGTGGACATGCAGAAAATCGACCGCAAAACCCTCGATCTGAAACCCTACAAGAAAATCAAAAGCGCCGCCACCCTCTGGCTCAGTGATGATGCCGACCGCATTCCCGTCGAACTCCGTGCCGAGGTTTTCATCGGCGACATTCGCGCTACTCTATCGGGATTCAAAAAGTTATAACCACCATGATTTTCAGACTGATCCTTCTCACGCTCGCCGCCCTGCTTCCCACATCAGCTTTCGAACTACCAGCCGACTCAACCCAATGTCTCGTCGGCATTTCGGAATCATGGGACAGCTCGTCCGCCACCCTGCGGTTCTATCGGAAATCCGGCGGTGAGTGGAAACCGGATGGCGAATCATGGCAATCCCGACTCGGAAAAAACGGACTCATCTGGGGCCATGGCATCCATCCCATCCCGTCCGGGGCCGTCACCAAGAAAGAAGGCGACATGCGCTCACCCGCCGGGGTTTTCGCTCTCGGCGGCGTTTGGGGCTACGCTTCCTCCATTCCCAAACACCCGCAACTTTTCTACCGCCAAGTGACATCGCGCGATCTATGGGTCGAAGATCCCGCCTCTCTGCAATACAACCGCAACGTCATCCTCAAGCACGAACCCGCGTCCGCATGGGAGAAAAAACAGCAGATGAAACAAAATGATCCGGCGCATTCCCTCAAACTTTTCATCGCCCACAACGCCCCACCCAAGGCCATCCCGAATGCCGGATCCTCCATCTTCTTTCACATCTGGCGCAGCGGCGGCAGCAAACCGACCGCTGGATGCACCACCATGGAGGAAGCCAAACTCCGCAACCTGATTTCCCGCATCGATCCCGCCGCCCGGCCGCTCTATGTATTACTCCCAAAAGCGGAATACGAAAAACTCCGCAAACCGTGGAAACTGCCTTGATCCTAAATTCCGCAATTGAAACCACGGATTTCACGGATTATGAATGAGTTATAAAGAAGCCAAGTTTCACCTATTGGGTGAAAAGGAGCAGGTTTTTAATTTTTCAATTCTTTCCGTAAAACCCGTTCAAATCCGTTAATCCGTGGTAAAAAAGGTCCAAGTCTCCAGTTGAACTGCGGATTCTAGGTTGATGGATAGATAGTATGTGAGATTCATCAATTGCATTCAAATACGGTTCTCTACATAACCTATCGCTATCATATGTCACCCGAGACTGGTGGGTTGCCGATCACGGGGGGCTTGGGACAAATCTTTTGCTTTCACTCGGATTCATTATCGTGTATACTCCCCGACCGTGACCTATCTTCCCCCATCACGAAGGATCGCATTTCTCGGCGATTATGTGCCCCGGCGCTGCGGTATAGCAACGTTTACCCATCACCTTTGCGAAGCGGTTGCGCGACATGAACAGCACCCGGATTGCATCGTAGCCACGGTAAACGACCGCCCGGAAGGCTATGATTATCCTCCGCGCGTCCGCTTCGAAATCCAACAGAAAGACGTGGAATCCTACAGGACTACCGCCGATACCCTGAACGAAAGCAAGGTGGACGTGCTCAGCGTGCAGCATGAATTCGGCATCTACGGCGGCCCCGCCGGGGCGCACCTGCTCGCGCTGCTCAAGGAAGTGCGCATGCCGGTGGTGACCACGCTCCACACCGTCTTGCAGCAACCGGACTCAGCCCAGCGCCATGTCATGAATGAGTTGGCGCGCCTCAGCGAGCGACTGGTGGTCATGGCCGACATGGGGCGGCAAATCCTTCGATCCGTCTATCATGTTCCAGATTCGATGATTGATGTCATTCCCCACGGCATTCCGGATTTACCTCTCGTCGATTCGGAAGATTTTAAACGCCAGTTTGGTGTGGAGGGAAAATCCGTCCTGCTGACCTTCGGCTTGCTAGGTCCGGGCAAGGGCATCGAGTTCGCGATCCAGGCAATGCCTGAAATCATCGCCCGCCACCCGAATGCGGTCTATCTCGTGTTAGGTGCCACCCATCCGCACCTGATTGCCCGGGAGGGTGAGAAATACCGGACCAGCCTCGAGCACCTCGCCGAGGACATCGGCGTCGGGGAGCATGTGATGTTCTTCAACCGCTTTGTTTCCAATCAGGATCTCAGGGACTTCATCGGCGCGGCGGATATTTATCTAACACCATACCTCAACGAAGCGCAAATCACCTCCGGCGCGCTGGCCAACGTCTTTGGAGCCGGCAAGGTGGTGGTCTCCACGCCTTATTGGCACGCCCGCGAACTGCTCGATGGCGGGCGCGGTGTTTTAATCCCGTTTCGCGATGCCCCCGCCATCGCGGATGCCGTCAATCAACTGCTGGATGATCCCGAACGCATGTGCGACATCCGCAAGGTCGCCTACGAAACAAGCCGCTCCATGATCTGGCAAGCGGTGGCGGATCGTTACCTGGAATCCTTTACCCTCGCGGAAACCGCCCGCCAGCCATCACCCAAACCCATGGCCGCCAAATGGTCCCATGCGATCCGCCCGGGAAAACTACCAGCCATCAAACTCCACCATCTCCTGCGCATGACCGATGGCACCGGCATTTTCCAACACGCCACCTTCAACGTGCCGAATTATGCCGAAGGTTATTGCGCCGATGACAACGCACGCGCCTTCATTCTTTGCAATCTACTGGAGGACTCACCGATCGCCTTACCGATCCCAAAGAAAACCATCGACCTGTTAGCCTCCCGCTACCTCGCCTTCATCTCCGCCGCTTTCAATGATAACTTCGGTCGATTCCGCAACTTCATGGGACTCAATCATCATTGGTTAGAGCCGATCGGCAGCGAGGACAGCCATGCCCGCGCCCTTTGGGCGCTCGGCTCCGGCGCATCACGTTCACACAATGATGGACATCGCCGCCTTGCGTCCCATTTATTCTTACGCGCGCTGCCCGCCGTGTCCCACTTCACTTCGCCGCGCGCCTGGGCCTTTGCATTGCTGGGTCTCTACGAATTCGAACAAGAACACACCGAACATCCCGACATCCACCCCATCCGGGAACTCCTGATCGACAAACTGCTGACCTGCTGGCACCACTGCGCCGATGACCAATGGCCGTGGTTTGAGAACAGCGTGACCTATGACAACGCACGCCTCAGCCAAGCACTGATTCTCAGCGGATATGCCATTCCCAATCCGCAGGCACTGCAAGTCGGTCTCGATAGCCTCCGCTGGTTGATCCGTCACCAGAAATCTCCGATCGGTCATTTCCGCCCGATCGGCAGCAATGGCTTCCATGAAAAAAATGGCAAGCGAGCTGACTTCGATCAGCAACCGATCGAAGCCCAGGCCATGGTTTCGGCATGTCTGTCGGCCTTCCGGTGCACGCATGAAACCTTCTGGTGGCGCGAGGCAAGGCGGGCCTTTGATTGGTTTCTCGGCCGCAACGATCTGGCGATCCCTCTGTTTGATGCCGCATCAGGTGGCTGTCGCGACGGACTCCACCACAACCGCGCGAATGAAAATCAAGGAGCGGAGTCCACCTTGGCGTTCCAATTGGCACTCGCGGAAATGACTGTTGCGGAACACTCCCTCAACCTTTCAACCCATGAAATCGCCCATCCTCTGCCGGCACGATCTTTTGCTAGATCCTGAAAGTTCCCGGGTGATCATCCGTCCGTTCATCCCCGGTGATGTGCAACGCATCACCAAGATCATCGGGCGCGCCCTCGCTCTATCAGAAAATGAAGTCACTGCCGAACTTGAAGCATTGCTGGTGGAATTCGACGCACGCCACTTCGAAATCGAATCCGTCCTCCTCCTGAACTATCAAAAAGTCCAACCGCACGTCTTCACCGAACGCCCGCTTTCGCGGCAACGACAATTGCTCATCGGCGCGATGTTTTCCGGCGAATACGCCTTGGAATCCGCCGCTCTGTTCAATCCCTCGATCGTCCCCCACCCCGATCAAAGCAACCTGCCTGAAGGCTCCATACGCTTCGTGATGAGTCTGCGGGCGACGGGAGAGGGCCACATTTCATCGATCGAATTCCGCGCCGGCCAGATTGCCGAGGGCGGCTGCATTGCGCTCGATCCCGTCTCGCGTTTTGTCACTGCGCCCGAGATCCTGCCCAATCCCAGCTACCGCAAACAACTCTTTGTCAACAAACTCCATGAGATGTTCGAAGAGAGCGATTATTGCTCCGCAGTGATGAAACCACTTGGCGAATCATTCACTCTGGTAGAACTCCAGAACTCCGTCCGCCGTGTCAGCAACGACATCCAACCCAACACCGCGGAACTGATACGCACTCTCGAACGCATCCTGTGGCTGGCCGAGTCCAACTATGAATTGCGATTCCCACCCCACCTCTCGATCAGCGAACGGATTATCTTTCCCGTATCCGCCAACGAGAGCAACGGCATCGAAGACGCACGTTTCGTCCGCTTCGTCGAGGATGACGGCTCGGTGATCTATTATGCCACTTACACCGCCTACAACGGGCATACGATCCTTCCGCAGTTGATAGAAACCCATGACTTCTTGAATTTCCGGATCCTCACCCTCAACGGCCGCGCCGTACAAAACAAAGGTATGGCGCTTTTCCCGCGCAAGGTCCACGGCCAATACCTGATGCTCTCGCGCCAAGACGATGAGAACCTCTTTCTCATGCGCTCGGATAATCCCCACCGATGGGACAACCCCCAGTTGTTGATGCGCCCTGCGGAAATGTGGGAATCGGTAAAAATGGGCAATTGCGGCTCACCCATCGAAACCAAAGCCGGATGGCTCGTCATCACCCATGGTGTCGGCCCGATGCGCAAGTATTGCATCGGTGCCGCCTTGCTCGATCTCGACGACCCGTCACACGTCATCGGCAGACTCCCCCAACCGCTAATAGCGCCCGAGGGAAACGAACGCGAAGGATACGTGCCGAATGTGGTTTATAGCTGTGGCAGCCTCATTCACGCTAACCGTCTGATATTGCCCTACGCCATGAGCGACAAGGCGACCGCGGTCGTCAGCATTTCGCTAGAGATGTTGCTACAACGACTCTTGTCGTGATCAGTGCGAACAGCATCCGCCGCCGCCGCCGCCGCCGCCACCACCACCGCAGCATCCGCCGCCGCTGGCGTTGGCAATGTCATCCGCGGTGGGAACCCGGCCGAGCTCAAGCGTCATGCCGACGTATTTGCCGATTTCCTTCTGCAAGCGCTCCAACTCCTGCTGAGCCGCAAGAAACTCACTCGCGATCTTATTGTCAAATAGCGCCTCACGCGCGGATTCGAATTCGCGGATCTCTGTAGCTCCCAACTCAATGCCGGCGTGCTGCTTCTGATGCAGTTCCTCGCCGCGCTCATGCACACTCTGGTATTGAAGTCGGGATTCGTCATCGCTCAGAAAGCGCTCAACACATGCCTGGAGTTCCAAAAATGTGGAATCGCCAGCAATGTGGGAACACAACTCACGGGTTTTTACGATGACGGAAGAGTCTTCTGAGGTGATGGACATGTGTGCTGCTTAAACCGTAGAAACGACACTGGCAACCCGTCATTTTAGGAAAATCCACACACATTTTCACGCCCCGCCAAAGAACAAAAGCGTGACAGCGGCAGCTTGCCCGGGTTTCGTCGGTGTTGCATCCGCAAACCATGGCCCTTGATCCCTTAAAAGACGGTATCCGCTCCCTCGTCCGGATTGATTTCTACGGAAACGTCCACAAACGCCTCCGCGGCACCGATGCGGAAAACCGCTACGCCACCGAGGTCGCCGTCCTCAAGGCCCTCGAAGAACGCGGCTGCCCCTACGTCCCGCGCCTGCTTGAAGAACACCCGGAGGAACTCTACTTCGTCTCCACCAACTGTGGCAAACTCGCCACCCAAATTTCCAAGGAAAAAGCCGATAAACTCTTCGCCAAACTCGAAGCCGAATACGGCATCCGCCACCTCGACGCCGAACCGCGCAACATCACCTACTCGGATAAACTCGGCTGTTTCTGCATCATCGATTTCGAACTCGCCGAGATCCTCCCTCCACCGCCGGGCCTCAAGATGCCGAAAAAAACCCCAAACCCAGACTGATTCCTCCGTGCCCGACGCATCGATCCTTCACTGGGCGGCCCTCACCCACAGCGGTTCGCGCAAACCGCGCAATGACGACTCGTGGCTCGCCTTCTCCTCCAGCCCCGCCGGAGCCAAAACCTTGCCGGAATCCGGCTCCCACTCGCTCGAACAACACGACCTCGTCTTCGCCGTCTCCGATGGCATGGGCGGCGGCAACGCAGGCGACCTCGCCTCCTCGCTGCTGCTCCGGAAAATGTCGGAAATCATTCCGGAAACCTTCAAAATCGCCGCCTCCGGGTTTTTCCCGGACTGCCTCGATCACCTCGCGGACGCCGTCCGCTCCGTCCACCAGCACGTCAACGAGGCCGCTTGCGATCAAAACCACGGCATGGCCGCCACCTTGGCGCTCGCATGGTTCACTCCTGACAACCTTTACCTCGCCAACGCCGGAGATTCCCGCATCTACCGCTCGCGGAAAGGCATGCTCGAACAACTCACCCGTGACCACACCGCCGCCTGGGGCCAGTGGAAACGCGGTGAAATCTCGGAAATCCAATACCGCTCCCACCCCCGCCGCTCCGCCCTTTACGAAGTCATCGGCGGTTGCCACCCCACCGTCCACCCGCATTACGCCGCCATCCCCTACGAACCTGGCGATCGCTTCCTCATTTGCTCCGATGGCCTCGTCGATGGCGTTTGGGAGCGCCACATTTCCAATGCCCTCGCCGACCTCCCCACCCCCAAGGCCACCGCAGAAACGCTACTGAAACGCTCCCTCGCCAACTCTGGAATTGACGACACCACGCTGATCGTTATTCACGTCGGCAGCGCTTCCGCCGGCCCGGCCTCCAATCCATGAATTTTTCCGAAAATTGGCACGCCTCCTGCTTTTGTCGCTGGGGCATCAGGCCTACGGACCAACCGTGACCGCCCCACACGACCCATCGTCAATCTCACCCCAAACAACCGAATAAACGACCACCATGGCCAAATACAAACTGGAATACATCTGGCTCGACGGATACACACCCGTGCCAAACCTTCGCGCCAAAACCCAAGTCAAGGAATACGACAGTTTCCCGACTCTTGAGCAACTCCCGATGTGGGGTTTCGACGGCAGCTCAACCAAACAAGCCGAAGGCCGGAGCTCCGACTGCATGCTCAAGCCTGTGGCCGTTTACCCGGACACCACCCGCCGCAATGGCGTCCTAGTAATGTGCGAAGTCATGATGCCCGATGGCGTCACTCCGCACCCAACCAATACCCGCGCCACCATCTTGGATGATCCCGGCGCATGGTTCGGCTTCGAACAAGAATACTTCCTCTTCCAAGATGGCAAGCCACTCGGATTCCCATCCGATGGCTTCCCCAGCCCACAAGGCGAATATTATTGCGGCGTCGGCTACAAAGCCGTCGGCGACATCGCCCGCCAAATCGTCGAAGAGCACCTCGATATCTGTCTTGATGCCGGCATCAACCACGAAGGCATCAATGCCGAGGTCGCCAAGGGACAATGGGAATTCCAAATCTTCGGCAAAGGCTCCAAGCGCGCCGCCGACCAAATCTGGGCCGCCCGTTTTATCCTCAACCGCCTTTGCGAAAAATACGGCATCGACGTGGAATACCACTGCAAACCGATCCGCGGCGACTGGAATGGCTCCGGCATGCACGCGAACTTCTCCACCGATTACATGCGTGAAAAAGGCGGCAAGGAATACTTTGAAGCCCTCATGGCGCAGTTCGCCGAGAACCTCGAAGAGCACATCGCCGTCTATGGCCCGGACAACCACCTGCGTTTGACCGGCCTCCACGAAACCCAGTCGATCGACAAGTTCACCTACGGCCTCGCCGACCGCGGTTCCTCCATCCGCATGCCGCACAGCTTCATGAACGCCGGTTACAAGGGATACCTCGAAGACCGCCGTCCAAACTCCCAAGGCGATCCCTATCAGATCGCATCGCGGATTCTCAAGACCATCTCCGAAGTGCCAACTCCCTGAGCCAGCTTCAGGA
>CAYRLT010000612.1:0-8660 GCA_964425095.1 uncultured Luteolibacter sp. | reverse complement strand
CAAGAACCCGCTGCTCCGACGAGCTTTAAAGAGGCCCATTCTCGCAGCGGAACCTTGCGGGCAACTTTCCTAAACGAGATCATCAATTCGATCGCCAAAAACGGTATTACCCACTAGATTCTCGATTGTCCCTAAAAAGCTAAACGGAACTCCGTTTCGCTCAGCGATACCCGCCACAGTTAGATTCGCACTAGCACCGACCAAAGTGCCATTTCCACCCAGGCACGCACCCAGCGAAAGCGCCCACCAAAGCGGCAGCAGCCCGTCCGGACCACCGAAGGCCGGGCCCATCGCCTTGACCATCGGAATCATCGTGGCAACGAACGGAATATTGTCCACGACAGCGGAGAGCAACGCCGACGACCACAAAATCCCTAGCCCGGTCGCCTTCAGATCGCCACCGGTCGCCTTGAGCATGTGGCCCGCGAGGACTCCCAATACGCCGGTCTGTTCGACACCCTTAACTACAATGAACAAACCGATGAAAAAGAACAAGGTGACCCACTCCACTTCATTAAACACGTGTGTGACACTCTCATTCTGTTTTTTCGCCGATTTTCCTACATTATCCAGCAGAAGCAGCAACGCAGCACCCGCCATACCGATGGTTCCGGACTCCAAGCCAACGAATCTCGCTCCCACAAATGCGACCAATACTCCTGCCAGAACGATTAGGGATTTCACCAGCAAGGCCTTATCTCCGATCGCCTTGCGTTCATCGAGCGCCATGATGTGCGCGCGGGACTCGGGGGTGGCGCGCAGTTTTCTCCCCCAGAAAAAATGGATCGCCACCGTGTGTATCACGAGGATCACCCCGATGACTGGTGCGAGGTTCACTACGAACGAATTGAATGTGAGTCCGACCTGTGCGCCTATGATGATATTGGGCGGATCGCCGATCAAGGTCGCCGTGCCTCCGATATTTGAAGCCATCACTTGAGAAAGCAGGAACGGATAGACAGGGACTTTCAACTGCGAGCAGATCACCAAAGTCACCGGGACAATGAGCATCACTGTGGTCACGTTGTCTAAAAATGCTGAGAATACCGCTGTCACCACCACCAACACGGCAAGGATCCCGCTGGGGCTTCCTTTAGTGCGCTTCGCCGCCCAAATCGCAAGATATTCGAAAATCCCGCTTTTGCGGGCGATACCCACAATCACCATCATGCCGGTCAAAAGACCAATAGTGTTGAAGTCGATGCCTGCCACCGCCTGTTCTTGCGTAAGGATGCCGGTTGAAATCACAATCACCGCCCCGAGCAGCGCGACGATCGCCCGGTTCAAACGCTCTGTCATGATCGCCACATAGGTGAGCAGCAGGATTCCAAGCGCCAACCATATCGGATTCACACCGGGAATCATCGCAAACAGGGGGATAGACATGAAATTTTCAAGGATTGTTGATAATACTTTCAAGCACGTCCCATGCGGACACCACCCCTACGAGAAGACCACTCCCGGGTTCGACCACTGGAAGAAAATTCCGACCTCGAAACAGATAAAACATGGCGATCACCAAGGGTTGTTCCGGCCATAGAACCGGAGCCTCCGTATCCAGATGGCGACTTACCGGTTCATCCGCAATGGCGGAGAAGCGCTCACGCACATCCGCCATCGTGTCATGCAACAAACCGGCGTCGATCATCCTAGCAATTCGCTCGAAGCGCTGGTCGAGCACTGCAACCTGCGGAAGCACTGCGGAAACTAACAGGTTTTTCCGAAATTGGCCGATATATTTTCCGGCATCATCGATCACCGGCATCGCGAGAACACGGTTTATAAGTAAGATGCGCACACATTCAGCGAGCGTCATCCCGGCGGATAATACCGGATAACTCGTCGCCATGATCGAGCGGCAAGTAACATCGGAGGAGGCTGTAGAACTCATAAATCCAAACCCTGATGGGCAATATAAACCCTAAGGATTATAAGCCTAAAACCCGAGCAAACAACTCGTATTCTCCCATTGTTACGTCTTATTTGAGGGGATTGAATTTCGGCAGGAGTTCCTCGCGGTATTCCGCCGCGAGGATTTTGCCGCCATTCTGAAGACACTCACCGGCAACAGGCACCGGTTTGCAATTGAAGTTTCCACCCACCCCGGAATAGACGCCCCAGTGGATGAACATGCCAAAGCGAGCTTCATTGAACCACTTCATGCGGGACTCCTTTTCCGCAGGGGTTTCGGCTTGCAGACGTGGCGATACAGGCAGCCGCAACGCGAGGGTGACGACCAGTAATTAGAATTTTATGACGTCAATGGGCATGAAAGAAAACGGCCTGTTCGTAGCGATTCTTACAGGAAATTTTCACAAAAATCAGCAGCCTTCCGCTTTCGGCTGTCCGTCCCCTTCGATTTCCGGACATCCTTCTCCCGTGCCAAGGTAGGGCTTGATCCTATGCCACCCGCCCGCTAAGAATCCGGTCTCGATGACACAGTCCCCGTCCACCATGCTTCGCGGACAAATCCATCCATCTTCATGAAAAACACTCCCATTGCTCTGGCACTGATATGCTTTGCTACCATGCCGCTCGCTTCCGAAGTCCGGGCGGATTCTCCCCCTAACACTCCGCCCCAAGGCTTCACAGCGCTTTTCAACGGCGCGGACTTGAGCGGTTGGTGGGGAGCGGAAACCGAAGATCCCCGCAAATACCTAGCGTTGCCTGCAGACGAGTCCAAAGCGAAACGCGACGCTTCACTCGCCGATATCCAAAAACATTGGCGTGTGGAAAATGGCGCACTCGTGAATGACGGCAAGGGACTGTTCCTCACGTCCGATTCATCCTTCGGCAACTTCGAGCTGCTCGTGGACTACAAGACGGCGCCTCTCGCCGACAGCGGCATCTATCTGCGTGGCTGCCCGCAAGTGCAGATCTGGGATTCGACCGAGAAGGCCAAGTTCAAAATCGGTGCGGACAAGGGGTCCGGCGGATTGTGGAACAACTCCCCCGGAACACCCGGAAAAGATCCGCTCGTCAAGGCGGACAAACCATTCGGCGAATGGAACCATCTGCGCATCATGATGGTCGGCTCACGAGTCTGGGTCTGGCTGAATGATCAACAGACTGTAAATGGCGCGGTGATGGAAAACCATTACGACCGTAAACTGCCGGTGCCGCCACAAGGCCCGATCCAACTTCAAACCCATGGCGGCGAAATCTCTTGGCGCAATGTATTCATCCGCGAGATCGGCAGCGATGAAGCGAACCACCTTCTCCGCGCCGCCGATCCGTATGGATTTAAGTCCGTATTCAATGGCAAAGACCTGACCGGCTGGGCAGGTCCTATAGACTGCTGCAGAGTGGAAGATTCAGCGATCGTCTGGCAACCGAAAAAAGGCGGCACCATTTACACCGAGGAAGAATATTCGGATTTCGTTGTTAGATTTGAATTCAAGCTGCCTCCCGGCGGCAACAACGGACTCGCCCTCCGATATCCCGGCGATGGCAACGCCGCCTACGATGCCATGTGCGAATGCCAGGTGCTGGATGACGATTACGAAAAAGCCACCGGCAACAAGCTTGATCCCCGCCAAGTGCATGGCTCCGCCTACGGAATGGTCGGCGCTCTGCGCGGCTATCAACATCCGATCGGCGAGTGGAACTACGAGGAAGTGACCGTTACAGGATCCACCATCAAAATCGAACTCAACGGCACCCAAATCCTCAATGCGGATTTGAGCAAGGTCACCGAGTTTATGGCAAAGAGCGCACATCCCGGCAAGGACCGCAAGAGTGGTCATTTCGGAATCGCCGGACACAATGATCCCGTAGCCTTCCGTAATATTTCAATCAAACATCTCAAATAATCCACCCATCAAAAACCATGGAAAACAATCCTCAATATTCACGTCGCTCGCTACTCAAGTTACTCGGCACCACGGCAGCCAGCGCGCCTTTCATCTCCACTCGGCTGATGGCGGAGTCCCCAGCCAACACGGTCCGTCACGCATGCTTCGGCGCCGGCGGAATGGCATGGACTGATCTGACGCAACTCGCCAACTGCCCGAACGTCGAGATCGTCGCGGTCTGCGACGTGGATCTGACTAGAACAGCGGATGCACGAAAAAAATTCCCGAAGGCGCGATTCTATCAGGATTGGCGTGAGCTGCTCGACAAGGAGCAAAAGAACATCGATTCCGTCAACGTCTCCACACCCGATCACATGCACGCACCTATCGGCATAAGCGCGATGCAGCTCGGCAAGCATGTTTACGGTCAGAAACCCCTCGCCCACGATCTCCATGAAGTGCGCCAGATGACTCAATTGGCAGCGGAGAAAAATGTGGTTACCCAAATGGGCATTCAGTGTCACGCCACCGCCTACTACCGGATTGCAGCGCAAGTCATGCAGGACGGCGTGATCGGAAAAATTAAGGAGATCCATTCGTGGTGCGCCAAATCATGGGGCGATATGAGCCCGAAACCCGATAAAACCGACTCCGTTCCGGAAGGCTTCGACTGGAACCTGTGGCTCGGCGTCTGCGCCGAACGACCCTTCATTGGCGGCGATTACTATCATCCGGAAAACTGGCGCAAACGCCTCGATTTCGGCACCGGCACCTTGGGCGATATGGGCTGTCACATTTTCGACCCGCTCTTCATGGGACTCAGTCTTGGCTCCCCGGTTTCGGTGCGTTCCGAAGGCCCGCCACCCAACCAGTGGAACTGGGCACTCGACGGCAAGGTGATCTATCAATTCAAGGGCACCCCACTCACTGCGGGCGCGACACTCGACATCGTCTGGTATGACGGCGCCGCCAGTCCGCCGGCGGAAATCGTCGCGCTGACCGGCAAAAAAGAGCTTCCACAATCCGGTTCCATCCTCATCGGCACGGATGGCGTGATGCTACTGCCGCACTACAAGCTACCCGAATTCTCCCCTGTAGAAAAATTCAAGGACTACAAATTCCCGAAGATCAAGGGTCTCAATCACTGGGGTCAGTTCATCGAAGCCTGCCGCGGCAATGACAAGACCAGCGCGGATTTCGCCTACGCCGGACCGCTCACCGAGGCCATCCTGATCGGCGGCGTCGCATCGCGTTTCCAAAACACCACGCTCAAATGGAACAGCCCGGAACTGAAATTCGACCTCGCCGATGCCAATGCATTCGTCCGCAGGGATTACCGCGAAGGTTGGAAAATCCCGGGCATGGGTTGATGCGTTCCGATTGAATCACAATCCACACATCTTCGCTAAGAATATTCAGCCATGGATTGGACACAAGCCATGGCGTGCTATCCCATCGACTCTGGGCGGCCTCTTCCTCCAGTTTTTTGAGTTCTTCGCGCTTTTTGATGAATTCGATGCTTGAATCAATAGTTTCAAAGCCTTTTTCCATCCGCGTCTGCTCTTTCTGCAACTCCATCAATTTTTTTGTGTTATCAAGATATTGTCAGCAAGCCAGAGGTCGCGCTTCCGCCGCGATGGCAGCTCCGGATGATGCACGGATATTGTGCAGATCGTATTCGTTTTGAAGGCCGATCCAGAATTCGGCACTGGTGCCAGTATATCGGCTGAGGCGCAGGGCAGTGTCCGGGGTGATGGAGCGGCGACCGTGAATGATGGCCGTGACACGGCTATGGGGAATGTGGAGATCAATGACGAGACGTTATTGAGTGAGGCCCAATGGGGTGAGGAATTCGGAACGAATGATTTCTCCAGGGTGAGGGAATTTAACCATCAATGATCAATGATAGAGTATTTACGCAGCGCGTCTATGTCTGTCATCGAAAAAAATTACAGGCCCCATTCCCCATTCCCCATTCCCCATTCCCCATTCCCCATTCCCATTGACCGCTGACCGTTGCCAGCTTACCCATGCTGCTGTGTCCCGCACGGACCTTCCCACACACGGCTGGCTCCGCCGCGCCGTTACCCACCCGGATTTCGCCGCACGCCTGGCTCCTTTAGCCACCGGCGAGCGTGAACTCGTGCTCGATCACTCCGCCGAGGCGTCCCAAGCGTTTCTCGCCGCACTCGTCTGCGAGGCAGCCCGCGACCGCAAAAAAACTCGTCTCTGGCTCGTCAGCGACATCCCGCGCCACCGCGAACGCCTCGCCGCCGAGATGGACCTCTGGGGCATCAACGCCCTCGTCCTACCCGATCCTCCCACCGACACCGGCGATGGCACGATCGCCGACCCGGAATCAGCCGCCGAGTGGTTCGCCGTCCTCGAAATCCTCGCCCGCTCGGAAAATTGCGCCGTGCTTTGTGGCAGCGACGCGTTTTCCGGCAAAGCCCCCTCCCCGGCCGCCCTCCGTTCATCGCGCACCACGCTGGAACCCGGCACCATCCTCGACCCCGCCGAACTCGCCAAATCCCTCGCCGACCACTGCTACGACCGCGTTCCCACCGTCGCCGCACGCGGCCAATTCGCCGTGCGCGGCGGCATCATCGACCTCTTCGCATGGCAGGCCGCCAAACCGCTGCGGCTCGAGTTTTTCGATACCGATCTTGAATCCATCCGCGAGTTCGACCTCGACTCCCAAGCATCCACCAACAAACGCCTCGAAGCCGAACTCTTACTGGCCGAACCCGCCAACGAAGCCACCGTCGCGGATTACAAACGCCCCGGCGACCTCGTCATTTCATTCAGTGCGGAGATCGAGAAACCCGACGTCCGCATTCTGGAAGGAGCCGCCGAGTTCAACAGCGAGGAAGATTTTACACTCGCCGCCTATGGCAGCCCGCTCGGCATCTTCGAAGCCGGGGATTTCGTGTTAGAAGAACTCCGCCGCGAAAATTTCTTCCGCCAGATCAACGATTGGAAACGCGATGGCTGGGATATCGCCATGGTCTTTTCCAACAAGGGCGAGCAAGAACGCTTCGCCGAACTCGCGGGCAAAGACCTCGAACGCGACCTCGGCCTCACTCCGATCCATGGCGAACTCATGGCCGGCTTCACGCTGCCGGTGATCAAACTCGCCGTTCTATCATCTTCCGAACTTTTCGGCCGCTACCGCACACCCGGCATCTCGCGCCGCACCACCCTCGAAAAAGCCCGCGCCGCACGCGCACGCGCCACCGTCGATGAAATGGAAGAGGGCGATCTCGTCGTCCACTACGAATACGGCGTCGCCCGCTTCCGCGGCATCCAACAAGGTGACGATGGCGATGAACTCCAACTCGAATACCGCGATGGAGCATTGCTCGGTGTTCCGTTAGAACAAGCCCACCTCGTCGGCAAATACGTCGGCCTCGGCGGACGCACGCCGGAACTCAACAAACTCGGAGGAACCGCCTGGAAAAACGCCCGCAAGGCCGCCGAGAAATCGATCCTCGATTACGCCGCCCAACTCCTCCGCGTCCAAGCTGAGCGCCAACACGAACCCGGCTTCGCCCACCCCGCCGATACCAAATGGATGTGGGAATTCGAACGCTCATTCCACTACACCGAAACGGCCGACCAACGCCGCGCCATCGAGGAAACCAAACTCGACCTCGAATCCCCGCGCCCGATGGACCGACTGATTTGCGGCGATGTCGGATTCGGCAAAACCGAAGTCGCCATCCGCGCCGCGTTCAAAGCCATCACCTCCGGCAAACAAGCCGCCATCCTCGTGCCCACCACTGTTCTAGCAGAACAACACTGGCGCACCTTCCGCGAACGCATGTCGGACTACCCGATCCGCGTCGATCTCCTCAACCGTTTCCGCACCCCCTCGGAAATCCGCAACACCATTGCCGGCATCGCCGATGGCTCGGTGGACCTCGTCATCGGAACCCACCGCCTCGTTTCCGGCGACGTCCATTTCAAGGATCTCGGTCTCGTCGTCGTCGACGAAGAACAACGCTTCGGCGTCGCACACAAAGAGAAGTTCAAACAACTCTTCCGCCAAGTTGATGTCCTAACACTTTCCGCCACACCCATCCCACGCACGCTCTACATGGCACTCATGGGCGCGCGCGACATGTCCACCATCGACACCCCGCCGCCCAACCGCGTCCCGGTTTCCACCACCGTTTGCGCCTACGACGAACGCGTCATCCGCGATGCCATCCGCCGCGAGATGAAACGCGGCGGCCAAGTCTTCTTCCTCCACAACCGCGTCAAAACCATCGACCAAATGGCCTCGCGCATCCGTGAACTCGTCCCGGAAGCCCGCGTTCTCATCGGCCACGGCCAAATGGACAAAGACGACCTCGAAGTCGTCATGCACACCTTCGTCAAAGGCGAGGCTGACGTCCTATTGGCCACCACCATCATCGAAACCGGCATCGATATCCCCAACGCCAACACCATCCTCATCGACCGCGCCGACCGCTTCGGCCTCGCCGATCTCTACCAACTCCGCGGCCGCGTCGGCCGTGCGGGGGAAAAAGCCTATGCCATTCTCCTCCTCCCCCGCGACATGATGACCGTCGGCGACGCCCGCAAACGCATCCACGCCATCAAACAATACACCGCCCTCGGTTCCGGCTTCAAAATCGCCATGCGCGACCTCGAAATCCGTGGCGCCGGAAACTTGTTAGGAACCAAACAATCTGGCCACATCTCCCAAATCGGATTCGACCTCTACTGCCAACTCCTCCGCCAATCCGTCGATCGACTCAAAGGCCGCAAAGACGCCCCACGCGGCGAATCCAGCTTCAAAGCCGATTTCATCACCACTACCGAGACCCAGTGGGCCTCAAAAACCCAAAGCTCAGAATC
>CAYRLT010000611.1:0-2080 GCA_964425095.1 uncultured Luteolibacter sp. | reverse complement strand
CGCTCCGCACATAGACTACCGGGTTACGGTTGAAGTAACGAGGTTTGACGGCGCACCGGGAACCGCGGTGCAGCTGGACAGCCGCTGGTCTCTTATACAGGAGCAGGATAGAAAAACGCTCATAGAGAAAAGGTCCGTGATAACTATTCCCGCGGAAGGCCAGGAGTTTGCTGGACTCGTAGCCGCACAAAGCAAGGCGGTTGCAGGTTTAAGCCGCGAGATAGCTGCGGCGATTAAGGCTGCTGCGCTTCGTTGAATTAGATTCAGCAATGGCTGCAGGGAGTTTGTGTTTTATCAGGTACAAGCAAAAATAATTACATGGTGCACACCGAGGGAGGAGGTGGGAGAAGAGGCTTGACAGGAGTTTAAAAGACCCTGTCGCCGATAATCGGAGGCGCACCAAACGACTATTTTTCAGTGGCAAATACCACCATATCAAGGGAGGAGGAAAAAATGCATCAAACAAAGTTTGCAACATCAGTTGTCTTAGCTGTAATCGTTGTCGCTCTGGCATTCATCGCCGGCCCAGCGCTTGCCGCGGGCAAGAAACCCAACATCCTGGTCATCTGGGGCGACGACATCGGCACCGAGAACATCAGCTACTACAACCGCGGCATGATGGGTTACCAGACGCCTAACATTGATCGCATCGGCAAGGAGGGCGTTTTCTTCACCGATTACTACGGCCAGCAAAGCTGCACCGCCGGCCGCGCCGCCTTCATCAACGGCTCCGTTCCCGTCCGCACTGGCATGACCAAGGTCGGCATCCCGGGTGCCCCGGAAGGCTGGCAGAAAACCGACGTCACCATGGCCACCGTCATGAAGAGCCTCGGCTACGCCACCGGACAGTTCGGCAAGAACCACCAGGGCGACCGCGACGAACACCTGCCCACCATGCACGGCTTCGATGAATTCCTCGGCAACCTCTATCACCTCAATGCCGAGGAGGAACCGGAAAACGAGGACTACCCCGGCGACATGAAGTTGCCCAACGGCAAAACCTTTCGCGAGGCGTTCGGTCCGCGCGGTGTGCTCCATTGCAAGTCCGACGGCAAGGGCGGCCAGACCATCAAGGACACCGGTCCGCTGACCAAGAAGCGCATGGAGACCATTGATGAGGAAACCGTCGCCGCCGCCAAGGATTTCATCACTCGCATGAACAAGGAGGGCAAACCTTTCTTCTGCTGGTGGAACGGCACCCGCATGCACTTCCGCACCCACGTCAAGGCCGAGCATCGCCACAAGGGCAATGACGAATACACCGACGGCATGATCGAGCACGACCTGCAAGTGGGCGAACTGCTCAAGCTCATTGATGACCTCGGCATCGCGGACAATACCATCATCCAATACTCCACCGACAACGGCCCGCACTACAACACCTGGCCGGACGCCGGCACAACGCCATTCCGCAGCGAGAAGAACTCGAACTGGGAGGGTGCCTATCGCGTGCCCTGTTTCATCAAATGGCCCGGCCACTTTCCGGCTGGCGCGGTCCGCAACGGCATCGTTTCCCACGAAGACTGGTTGCCCACCTTCGCCGCCGCCGGTGGTAACCTCGAGATCGTGGAACAGTTGAAAAAAGGCGTTGATCTCAACGGCCGCCACTACAAGAACTACCTCGATGGGGCCAACCAGCTCGACTATATCAGCGGGAAAGCCACGGAGTCCCCGCGCCATAACTTCATGTATGTGAATGACGACGGCCAGATAGTTGCCATGCGCTACGATGCCTGGAAGGCCGTCTTCCTCGAAAACCGCGGCCAAGCCTTCGAAGTCTGGCGCGAGCCCTTCACCGAACTCCGCGTGCCGTTGCTCTTCAACCTGCGTCGCGATCCATTTGAAAAAGCGCAGCACAACGCAAACACCTACAACGATTGGTTCCTCGATCGCGTGTTTATCCTTGGACCGATGCAGCGACTGGCCGGCAATTTCCTCATGACCATGAAGGAGTATCCGCCCAGCCAGACTCCCGGCTCCTTCAATCTGGAAGGAATCCAGAAGAAGCTCGAGGCCACCATGGGTGGTCGCTAACCGCAGAATAAATCTGGGCCGCCGTCCCGAGAGGGCGGCGGCCTTC
>CAYRLT010000610.1:0-14658 GCA_964425095.1 uncultured Luteolibacter sp. | reverse complement strand
CCGCTACTTCGAACCCGGCGAATCCTGCGAACCCATCGTTTGGAACGGCAAACGCATTGGTCTAACCATCTGCGAAGATATTTGGACCGAGGCCTACCTCCAACGACCCTTGTATGATCGCGATCCGGTCGATGAACTCGTCGCTAAAGGCATCGATATCCTGCTCAACATCAGCGCCTCGCCCTTCCACCTCCGAAAACCCATCCTGCGGCGCGCCATGATCGCTGGTATCGCCCACCGCGCCAAAGTCCCGCTGGTCTATTGCAACACCGTCGGCGCGAACGATCAACTCGTCTTCGACGGCCATTCACTCGTCGCCGGAGCCAATGGCCGGATTTCCCACCAAGTCCCCGGTTTCACCGAAACCTGCCATGTGGTCGATCCCTTCGAAACCGTGGATACCGACGTGCCGGTCGACGACTGCGAGCCGGCCCATATCTATCAAGCACTGGTGCTCGGACTGCGCGACTATGTCACCAAGTGCGGGTTTTCCAGCGTCTGCCTCGGCCTCAGCGGCGGCATCGATTCCGCACTCACCGCCGTGATCGCCGCCGACGCGCTCGGCCCGGAAAATGTCCGCGGCCTCACCATGCCAAGCCCGTATTCCTCGCGCGGCAGCCTGGACGATTCATTCGCCCTCGCCAAAAACCTCGGGATCCGGTGCGACGAAGTTTCGATCGCCGCACCCTTCCAAGCCATCAAAGACACCATGCAGCCGATTTTTGGTGGCAAACCCGAGGACGTCACCGAGGAAAACATGCAGGCACGCATTCGTGGATTGCTGTTGATGTCACTTTCTAACAAAGAAAATCACCTACTCCTCACCACCGGCAACAAAAGCGAACTCGCCGTCGGTTACTGCACGATCTATGGCGACATGAATGGCGGCTTGGCAGTCATTTCCGACCTGCCGAAAACCCGGGTTTACGAAGTCTCACGCTGGATCAACCGCGAGCGCGAGATCATCCCTTGGAACACCATCGATAAACCACCCAGCGCCGAACTGCGCCCCGATCAAAAAGACCAAGACACCCTTCCGCCATACGAAATCCTCGATGCCATTCTGGAGCTCTACATCGAGCACCACCATTCCGCCGATGAAATCATCGCGCGCGGATTCGAGGAAAACACCGTCCGCTGGGTCCAGCGTCGCGTGGATCTCAATGAATGGAAACGCCACCAAGCCGCGCCCGGCCTCCGCGTCACATCGAAAGCCTTCGGCATCGGTCGTCGCATGCCCATCGTCCAGCGCTTTGTCGGTTAGACCAACTTCACAAGCTGGATTCCACCGCATCCTGATTCCCGCATGACCGCTGACGGCCCACAATCCCTCCACGATCTCGGATTTTCCGAGCTTGCGGCCGTCCTCAAGCGCGATGGAGTGATCGGTCACCACGTCAAATCCCTCTGGCGCGCCATCCATCGCGAAGGCGAGTTGCTACTGACGGATTACCCGTTTCTCCCTCCGCTGAAACGATGGGTCGCCTCATCCGTCGGGCCGGATAAACCCTTCTTTCTCGATGCCCCGGAAGTCATCGATGAAATCCGCAGCTCGGACGGCCTAACACGAAAGTTTCTCCTGCGCCTGAATGACGGACAAGTGATCGAAACCGTGCTGATGGGCTATGAAGGCCGCAACACCGTTTGTGTTAGCACCCAAGCGGGCTGCGCAATGGGCTGCGTGTTCTGCGCCACCGGCCAAATGGGCTTCGTCCGCCACCTCCGACCCGGCGAAATCGTCGCTCAAGTCCTCCACGCTCGCCGCGTCCTGAAATCCATCGACCCGAAAAAACGCCTGCGAAATCTCGTCATGATGGGCATGGGCGAACCCCTCCATAATATCGACTCCGTCATGGCCGCTCTCGATATCATTTCGGATGTCAGAGGCATCGGCATCGGCCCCTCGAAAATCGCCATCAGCACGGTCGGCGTGGTGCCGGGAATCCAACGCATGGCTGAAGAAAACAGCCCGTATCGTCTGGCTGTCAGCCTACACGGTTCCACCGAGGAAGAACGCGCCGCCCTCGTCCCCGCCAGCAAGCGCTGGTCGCTCGAAATGCTCATCGACGCCTGTCGCGACTACGGCGTCAAAACCGGACGGCGGATCTTATTCGAATGGACTTTGATCGCGGGCAAAAACGATTCGCCGGAAACCGCCGCTCGCTTGGCGGTGCTTCTCGAAGGCATCGATGCGCACATCAATTTGATTCCACTCAATCCCACCGGTGGCTTCACCGGCACCGCCAGCAACTCCGGGCACGAGTTTCAAAAAATCCTACGCTCCGCAGGTTTCCCCTGCACTTTCCGTCAACGCCGCGGCATCGATGTGGCCGCCGGCTGCGGAATGCTCAAAGCTGAAAAACGTGTGCGCGCGGTTTGATCCTAAAGCCTGCAGTTTGAACCACAGAATACACAGAATACACGGATTTAAAAAGAGTTATGAATTTTCATAGCTTCACCCAGCAGGTGAGTCATTAACTTGATAGACCCAATCAAAAAACCTCTGTGAAATCTGAGCAATCTGTGGTCAATAGGCCCAAAAGCACCTTTCAACTGCGGATTCCAGGTTGATAGAAAATCGCCCGCCTCCCCTCCTCGGGAAACCCGCCGCCATAACCTTCGCAACGATCGCACCTAGGCAGCTTCGGATTGTGACGAAATTGACACATGAATGCAGTACTCCCCCATTGGAAATCCGTGTCCGCTGTCGGTGTTGATAAATCAGAGATTTATACCCGCATGAAAATCGACATTGTGACTGACACTTTCGCTCCGGATATTAATGGCGTGGCGATGACGCTTGGGAGATTGATTCATGGATTGCGCATGCGGGAACACCGAGTTCATGTGATCCACACTGGCACCATCGCAAAATCCGGAGAAACCTGCGCGGCCGCCGTGCCGCTGCCTGGATACAAGGCGGTCAGAATCGGCTTACCCAAGCCTTTCGAGCTGCGTGCACGATGGATCAAGCGACGACCGGATGCGATTTACATAGCAACTGAAAGCCTGCTTGGGAAATCAGCTCTCAAAGCGGCTAATGCATTGGGAATTCCGGTCGCAACGGGATTTCACACAAATTTTCATCAATACATGGAACAATATGGCATGCGTGGATTACGACCTATGGCGATGGCATATCTTAAGAATTTTCATCAACGTGCCTCTTGGACGATGACGCCATGCCGCGACATGATGGAACGACTCAAGGCGGAGGGCGTGGAAAATGTTTCCCTGCTCGGACGTGGAGTGGACGCCGGGTTATTTGCGCCCGATAAGCGTTGCGAATCATTGCGTGCCGAATGGGGTGCGCGCCCCGCAGTTCCCGTCGCGATCATGGTCGGCCGCGTGGCTGCGGAAAAAAACTTCGAACTGGCGATGCATACCTTCGAACGGATGCGACAAGAGGTGCCGGATCTTTGCGGTGTCGTGGTCGGAGATGGCCCTTTGCTTTCAAAGTTGGCGGAAAAGTATCCATGGGTTCAATTTGTCGGAGTGAAAACAGGCGAGGATTTGGCGAAACATTACGCCTCTGCGGATGTGTTGTTATTTCCGAGTGAAACCGAAACCTTTGGCAATGTGTTGCTCGAAGGCATGGCGAGCGGCTTGGCGACGGTGAGTTTTGATTATGCGGCCTCAGCGCTGCATGTGCTCGCGGGAGTCAACGGACTCAAGGCTGTCAAAGGCGACACAGAAGAATTCACACGCCTTGCCGTGAAAGCGCTTTCCCTGCGGCCAGATCACGAACTGCGGATCGCCGCACGCAAGTCTGCTGAGGAGATCGGCTGGAACGAGGTGGTATCCGAGTTCGAGAGCCGTCTCAAAGGTATCGCAAAACCCGGTCATGATGCCGTGCGAAAGACCACCAAAAGGCCAATAATCTCCTGCCGGACATTATTCCTATCCGACCTTCATTTGGGAACACGCGATTGCAAGGCCGAAGAAGTGGTCGAGTTCCTCAAGCACATCCGCTGTGATAAGCTGGTCTTAAACGGTGACATCATCGACGGTTGGGCGCTGAAACGCGGCGGAAAATGGTCATCCCGCCACAGCCGCGTGATTCGCAAGGTGATCAAAATGACCGAGCAGGATCACACGGAAGTTATTTACCTTCGTGGCAACCATGATGACATTCTCGAACGCTTTCTTCCGATGTCTTTTGGCAGAATCCGCCTGACCAAGGAACACATCCATGTGACGGCGGAAGGCAAACGCTACCTAGTCGTGCATGGCGATGGATTCGACAGCATCTCGACCAACCACAAGTGGCTAGCGGCGCTAGGAGCTGTCGGTTATGATTTCCTACTTCATGTGAATCGTTTCTATAACAGCTGGCGTGCATGGCGGGGCAGGGAGTATTTCTCGCTGAGCAAGGCAGTGAAGGCCAAGGTCAAGTCGGCCGTTAGCTTTGTGGATCGCTATGAGGACCTGCTTCAGGATCTTGCGCTGAGCCGGAAATGCCACGGCATCATCTGCGGGCACATCCATACGCCGGCAGACAAGCAGGTAGGATCCATACATTACCTCAACTCAGGCGATTGGGTGGAAAGCCTCACGGCAATCATCGAGCACCACGACGGACGGATGGAATTGGTAAGGCATCAGGAGTTTCTTGCCAGACTCAGGAATAGCAGCGGGATAGATGCGAATGAATTGTTAGGACGACGGAAACCCAAGACTCGGTCCGCCCCTTCATCAACGTCACGCCTCGAGCGGAGCCAGCAGGCCCTCGGCGGCGGAGAGTTGGATCTGGTTCACATCGAAGGATAGAAACTCCTTCGCATCGAGGTCGATGGCCGTCGCAATGTGCAGGATGTCAAAACTCCGGTGACCGCCCTTGAAGGTGCGGTTTTTTGAAATCCGATCTCCGGTGACGAGGATATTGACGAAGTCGCAATTCACCAATTTTACAACTCCACGATCCAGATGCTCCGTGAGTTTAGTGATCATTTTTTCCGCCTCATGCAGCGGATAGCCTAGATCCCGATTTTTGCTGTACCGAAACGCCTGAAAGCGCACGGATTGGCGGAATTCCCAGAGCAGCAGTCGCGTGACATGCAGCGGCTCGGTCATGGTCCTGCGATACGCCAGCGCACGATCGGAATTGTCCTGCTTGCGGTAAAGCGCGCACAGAAACGAGGTGTCCGGGTAAGCGATCAACTCCGGTCTCCGAGTTCGGCCTCCCGCATTTCCCTGACTTCCTCAGCTGTGAACACCCGGTCGCCCCAAGTTTCATCAAGCCAGCGCCGATGAGCATCAATGTCGAATTCCGCCCCGTTTTTCGGTCCCGGAGGAGAAAGCCGGGCAACGGGTTTGCCGTGCTTGGTGATTTCAATCTCCTCGCCATCCGCAAGCCAGGCTTCCACCTTGCCAAAATCGTAGCGTAAATCCCTGACTGTAAGCGTTTGCATGTTTGTGATGATTTGTTTGATCACAAATTAGAGCCCGCCGCCGGGATGTCAAGCCCCCCTCCCCTCCGTCACACGGCGAGCGTTTCGCCTTCCGATTTCGCCACGACCACGGCCGCGCACGAATCGCTGTAGATATTCACCGCCGTGCGGCTCATGTCCAAGAGACGATCCACCGCCAACAGGGCGACCACTGCGGTTTCCGCGCCGGGAATGCCGGAGCTTTTCAAAATCAACAGGATGGCGACCAAGCTTGCGGACGGAATTCCCGCCACGCCGATGCTGGTAAGAAGCGCGGCCACCACGATGAAAAACTGCCCGCCAAGGCTCAGATCGACCCCCATGACCTGTGCCACGAACATCACCGCCACACATTCATAGAGCGCGGTGCCATCCATGTTCACCGTGGCTCCCAGCGGCAGCGTGAAACTCGTCACCCGTTTGGAAACGCGGCACCCGTCTTCCACGCAACGCATCGTCACCGGCAACGTGCCGGACGAGGAAGCCGTTGAAAACGCCAGCAACAAGGCCGGCCGCATCGCCCGGAAATGCGCCCACGGATTCACCCGACCGATGAAATAAAGAACGCAGGGCAGCACCACAAACAAATGAATCACCAACCCCGACAACACGGTGATGAAGTATTTTCCAAGATTCACGAACAAGTCCGTCCCGGTGGCATAAACGACCGGTAATATCAACGCATAAACCCCAATCGGTGCCAGCGCCATAACCCAACCGGTGATGATGATCATCGCATCGCTCGCTGCTTGGAAAAACTCGCGGACCGTCCGCATTTCCTCAGCAGGAATCCGCGTAATCGCGATCGCAAACAAAATACTGAACACGATGACGCCCAGCATCTGGCCGTTTTGCGTCGCCGCGTGAATCACATTCTCCGGCAGCATCGCGCGAAACACCTCGAAAAAATCGCCCGCCTCACGCCCGCCCGCCACCACCACTGTTTCGCGCATCTCACCGCTTGCTTGGGAGGCGGTTTGTTCAAACGCCTCACGAATCACCGCGTTCGGTTGGCCACCGGAAAAGCCGGGCCGGATTGTGTTCACCAAAACCAGTCCGAGCAAAATCGCCGCAAGGCTGGTGCTTCCAAAAAACACCGCCGTCTTAAATCCCAAGCGCGCAAATCCTTTCACGCCCTGAAGGCTCGCGATCCCGGAAATCACCGACGTCACGATTAGCGGCACAATCAGCATCTTAAGCGCCCGCATGAAAAGATCCCCCACAAATGCACAGAAGCCCATGACTCCCGAAACGAAGCCATCCATCTGGGAACCCGGGCCGCCATTCGCCGCCAGCGCACGCAATACCACCGCTGTCAGCGTGGCAAAAACTAGGGCCGCAAGGATCTGCCAGTGGACTGCAAGGCGCTTCATGCCGGAAATCCAACAGAATTCCGCCCATAAACTCCAGAACCATCGGGCATTTCCGCTTAAGAATGTGCCACGCCGCCACCCACGAACCCTCACGAAGAAATTCCTTCGATTTCGCAAGATTTCCCGGTTGACACCCCGAAACCCGCTCCCTAGCTTGCGTCCCCTTCCGCGCACCCCACGTGTCCGGAGTCATTTCTTAATACAAGCACATGAAGACGTTTTCCGCCAAGCCTCACGAAGTCGAGCGCAAGTGGTATGTGATCGATGCCAAGGGCAAGGTCCTTGGCCAAGTCGCCGTGGAGGCCGCACGCCTCCTCCGTGGCAAGCACAAGCCAATTTTCACCTCTCACGTTGATACCGGCGATTTCGTCGTCGTCATCAATGCTGACAAAGTGGTCCTCACCGGATCCAAGGAAAACGCGAAGATTTACACCCGTTTCTCCGGCTACGTCGGTGGACAGAAGGTGGAAACTCCGCGCATCGTCCGTGAGCGCCGCCCGATCCTTCTCGTCGAGCGCGCCGTCTACGGCATGCTTCCTAAGACCAGTCTCGGTAAAGGCCAATACGGCAAACTCAAGGTCTATGCTGGTAGCGAGCATCCGCACGAAGCCCAGAACCCCGCCGAATACATCGTCCGCTAATTTTACACTCCGATCTTTTTTAACATGACCGCCACCACCACCAAGAGCGCCACCGGACGCCGCAAAACCGCCGTCGCCCGCGTCTGGATGACCGAAGGCACCGGCAAGATCACCATCAATGATCGTCCGTTCGAAGAATATCTTCCTACCATCGAACTTCAAAACGCCATCCTCGCTCCCTTTCAAGCGGCTTCGTTGATGAACAAGTTCGACCTCAATGTTGTCGTCAAAGGCGGCGGCACCCATGCCCAAGCCATCTCGATTCGCCACGCGATTTCCCGCTCGCTCACACAAGTGGACCCGGAAAACCGCAAGATCATCAAGCCACTCGGCTTCCTGACCCGCGACCCGCGCATGAAGGAACGCAAAAAGTCCGGTCAACCCGGTGCCCGCAAGCGCTTCCAGTTCTCCAAGCGTTAATCCGCTGGAAAACAATCGTTTTTCAAAAAACCGCATCCCTCACCGGATGCGGTTTTTTTATGCAATCACCAGCTTTTCACAGAAAAGCCGCAAGCAATGATTCATTTGACCGAAAGAACCCACCGAACCCTACGCGTAAGCAGCAAATCGCTACGAATGGCGTTTCACATCCCCATCCACAATTTCATCGAATGACACCCCCTCTCCCTCAGTGCATCGCGTTGGCCCTCGCCATGTCCGTGCATGCGGCGGATGAACTCACCTACAATCGCGACATCCGGCCCATCCTCTCCGACAAATGCTTCCAATGCCACGGTCCGGATTCTGAAAACCGCAAGGGCGACCTGCGACTCGATATCCGCGAGGAGGCCATCAAGGCCAAAGCATTCATTCCGGGAAATCCCGACCACAGCGAACTCGTCCGCCGCATCCACGAGCGCGATCCAAAGGAGGTGATGCCGCCGCCGGAATCCCCTCGCCAACTCAACGCCAGCGAACGCGAAACCCTCGTCCGTTGGATCCGCCAAGGCGCGACCTACCAACCACTCTGGTCTTTCACTCCACTGCCCGCCTCGGTGCCCGTGCCGGATCCAAAACATTCCGCCTGGATCATCAACGAGATCGACCGCTTCATTGCCGCACGCCACGATCTTGAATCGCTCTCCCCGTCCGCCGCCGCAACTCCCGAGCGCTGGCTGCGACGCATCACCTTCGATCTAACTGGCCTCCCGCCCGCACAAAAGGAACTCGACTCATTTCTAGCAGACAAATCCGCCGACGCCCGTGCCCGCGCGGTCGACCGCCTGCTCGCCTCACCCCGCTATGGCGAAAAGATGGCGGTCGACTGGCTGGATGTCGCCCGATACGCGGATTCCTTCGGCTATCAATCAGACATCGAAACCGACGCCTGGCCCTACCGCGACTGGGTGATTTCCGCTTTCAATCAAAACCTACCGTGGGACCGATTCATCAGCTGGCAGATTGCAGGAGACCTGCTGGCAGACCCCACGCGCGATCAAATCATCGCCACCGCATTCAACCGGATTCACCGCAAGACCCAGGAAGGCGGCAGCGTCGAGGCCGAGTTCCGGCAGGAAGGGATTTCCGACCGGATCCACACCTTTGGCAGCGCGTTTCTCGCCCTGACCTTCGAGTGCACTCGTTGTCACGACCACAAATACGATCCACTCACCCAGAAGGATTACTATTCGTTGGGCGCATTTTTCAATTCGATCGACGAATGGGGCCTGCTCCATGGCACCCGCTCGATCCAACCGAACCCCTGCCTCTTTCTAACCATGCCGGAGCAGGACAAAGCTATCGCCGAACAAACCGCCGCCGTCGCTTCTGCAGAAAAAAACCTGCCCGCCCTGATGCAATCGCGCGAAGACGCGTTCCAAACATGGCTCGCCAATCCCACCGCCGCAGCGACTGACCTCAGCGGCTCTTACAATCTCGACGACGCGGACCGTTTCGCCAACTCGGTGGATCCGAAACGTCCGGCAAAATCCAACGCCAACAACAAACCCGTTCCGGGACACCGCGGACAGGCGCTTTCCTTCAGCGGCGACGATCCGTTAGAACTCGGAAAACATCAGGCATCCAACTGTGAGGACGCTCTGTCCGTGTCGTTCTGGCTGAAACCCGGTGAAAAAGCCAAGCGCAGCCTGGTATTCCACGACAGCGCGGGTGCCGACCCCGGATACAATGGATTCGAGTTGTTGTTGGACGACGGCCACCTGCTCTGGGCCATCGCCCGCGAATGGCCGGGAAACTGCATCGCCATCCGCAGTCCCGAGCGCTTGCCTCTCAACGAATGGACTCATGTCTCCGTCAGTTATGATGGATCGTCGAAGGCTGTGGGGTTGAAGATTTTCCTCAATGGCATCGAGCTTTCGAGCGAGTTAATCCGGGACAACCTAACAAAGAACTGCGCGAGCGGCAAAGGCATCACCTTCGGCGAGCGTTTTCGCGAATCGGGTCTCCGCAATGGTGCCATCGATGACATCCGCATCCACACCCGGCCGATCAGCGCGCTCGAAGTCCGCGCGTTGGAGTCGAATAAGTCTCTCGCCGATGTGATAACCGCGACCTCTCGCGACGAAGCCGGCCTCGCCACATTGCGGGATTACTATTTTTCCGCAGTGAATCCGGAATCAAGGAAAGCGACCGCAGATCTCAAACCCCTGCGCAAGAAGTTACGACAAACCATCGAAGGCGTGCGCGAGCTCCCGGTGATGAAGGAAATGAACCACCCGCGTCCCGCATGGGTGCTCGCCAGGGGAGCATACGATCAGCCAACCGGTGAGCCGCTAAGCCGCAACACGCCCACCATGCTGCCGCCATTTCCAAAAGACCAACCGCTCAACCGGTTGGGACTCGCCCAATGGCTGATCGAACCGAACCATCCGCTCACCGCCCGCGTCCAGGTGAACCGCTTCTGGCAGCACTTCTTCGGCCGGGGCCTGGTCGCAACCCCGGAAAACTTCGGATCGCAGGGCGAACTTCCGTCCCATCCTGAGTTGCTAGATTGGCTGGCGAGGGATTTCATTTCACACAACTGGGATGTCAAACGCCTGTGCAAGCAGATCGTGCTCAGCGCCACTTACAGTCAGGACTCGAAGGCCTCCAAAGAACTCCGAGACAAGGATCCCGCGAACATCCTGCTCGCGCGCGGACCGGCCAAACGACTCTCCGGCGAGGACCTTCGCGATCAGGCTCTCGAACTTGCCGGACTGTTGCAGTCCACCATCGGCGGACCTCCCGCCAAACCCTACCTTCCCGCTTCCGCCAGTTGGCGCGTCCTTAACAACATGGTCCCGGAATACAAACGCGACCCCGCTCCTGGAATTTACCGCCGCAGCCTTTACTCGTTTTGGCGGCGCACCGCTCCACCACCTAACATGCTGGCATTCGACGTCCCGTCCCGCGATGTCTGTGCCGTGAGTCGCCAGCAAACCAACACGCCACTCCAGCCGCTCGTGATGCTCAATGACCCGCAGTTTGTCGAGGCATCCCGCGGCCTCGCCATCCGCATGTTCCGTGAGGGCGGTGGCGACCTAACGAAAAAAATCCGCTGGCTTTTCAAGGAAACCCTCGGCCGCGAACCCAATCCGCAGGAAACAACCCTGCTCACCGGAATCTACAACGACCAACTCGCAATTTTCCGCCAGGATCCGAAGCAGGCGGACGCCTACCTCAAAGTCGGAGATCTGCCCACTCCGGCAGACCACCCTGCCATTGATCTCGCCGCCGCGACCGTGCTCGCCAATGCCGTCATCAACCTCGACGAAGCCATCACCCTCCGCTGACCCATGGCCCCAGATCCACTCTTCATCACCCGCCGCCACTTTTTCTCAAAGCTCTCCTCCGGCTTGGGCGGACTGGCGCTGAGTTCGATGCTTGCCGGGAAATCCAACGCCGCGGAGTCCGCACGACTCCTGCTGCCGGGCTACGCCCCCAAGGCCAAACGCGTGATCTATCTGTTCATGAGCGGCGGCCCCGCCCAGCACGACCTGTTCGATGACAAACCCTTGCTCCGCCAGCGCAATGGCGAAGCTCTGCCGGACTCGGTGCGTGCTGGCCAGCGCCTCACCGGCATGAGCGGCAACCAGGCGATCCTGCCGCTCGCCGGATCCCATTTCAAATTCTCACCTTACGGCAAAAACGGCACCCTAATCAGCGAACTACTCCCCCACACCGGCGGCGTCATCGACGAACTCTGCCTGATCCGCTCGATGTTCACCGAGGCGATCAATCACGACCCAGCGATGACGTTTTTCCAAACCGGCTCACAAATCGCCGGTCGGCCAAGCCTTGGCTCATGGATCCACTATGGCCTCGGCAGCATGAACGAAGACCTGCCCGCGTTCGTGGTGCTGGTCACCAAAAAGTCGACCGACCAACCGCTCTACGCCCGTCTCTGGGGCAATGGCTTCCTCGACTCCCGCTACCAAGGAGTGCGCTTCTCGTCCGGCAAGGAACCTGTTTTTTATCTAACCAACCCGGACGGCATCTGCGGCAGCGGCCGCCGCGCAGTGCTCGACAAACTCGCCGGTCTCAACCGCATCGCCTATCAAAAAGAACTCGATCCCGAAATCGAATCCCGTATCGCCCAATACGAAATGGCCTATCGCATGCAGACAAGCGTGCCGGAAGCGACGTCGATCGAAGGCGAACCGAAATCCGTTCTCGATCTTTACGGCCCCGATGTGAGCCAGGCCGGAACCTTTGCCGCCAACTGCCTGCAGGCCCGCCGAATGGCCGAGCGTGGCGTGCGTTTCATCCAACTTTATCACCCCGGTTGGGACAGCCACAACAATCTTCCCCAAGCATTACCCAAGCTCGCCAAAGAGGTGGACCAAGGTTGCGCCGGACTCATCACCGACCTCAAACAACGCGGCATGTTGGAAGACACACTGGTCATCTGCGGCGGGGAATTCGGCCGCACCGCCTATTCCCAAGGTGCCCTAACCAACGAAACCTACGGCCGCGACCACCACCCCCGTTGTTTCTCGATGTGGATGGCCGGCGGCGGCGTGAAACCCGGCATCGTTCACGGAGCGACCGATGATTTCGGATACAACATCACCCAAAACCCCGTCCACGTCCACGACCTCCACGCCACGATCCTGCACCTGATGGGGCTCGATCATACCCGTCTCACCTACTTCCACCAAGGTCGCCATTTCCGCCTCACCGATGTGGCAGGGCATGTGGTGAAGGAAATTCTTGCTTGAGAAACGACCATTTTCCCGCTTTCGATCTTTGGCGGGACTTTCCCGATTGATTCCAATCAAAACCACCGTATTGACCTTTGCCCGACACTTGAGATTCAGGCATCCCTCAATTTTCCGAACCATGAAAACCGCATTACGCCCCACCCTGCTTTCCGCCCTTGCCCTGATCATCACGGCCATCCCCGCCTTCTCCGCCGAGCCTGCGAAAAAGCAAATCCTGCTGCTCGCCGGCATGCCATCACACGGACCCGGCCAGCATGAGCACAATGCCGGCGTCCTCCTCTTCAAAAAATGTCTCGATGAAAGTGGCCTGCCTGTCAAAACCACCGCCCTCCTAAATGCCGCTTGGCCGAAACCCGAAGAACTCGCCACCGCCGACACCATTCTCTTCTATTGCGATGGCGGCAAAGGCCATTTCCTCCTCAATGAAGACCGCCTCGCGCAGGTGGAAAAAGAAATGAAACGCGGTGCGGGATTCGTTTGCCTGCACTACGCCGTCGAGTTTCCCTCAGAAATAGGCGGCCCACAGGCCCTCGACTGGATGGGTGGATTTTTCGAAGCAAACTGGAGCGTCAACCCACATTGGACCGCTGATTTCAAAAATCTACCCAAACACCCGATCAGCAACGGGGTGAATCCGTTTTCATCTAACGACGAATGGTATTTCCACATGCGTTTCGCGGATGCCTCAAAAGGATCGCGCACCGACATGCTATCCGCCATCGCACCAGACAGCACCATGTCCCGCAAGGACGGACCACACGAAGGAAACCCGACTGTGCGCGCGGAAGTCGCTGCAAAAAACCCGCAATCCGTAGCTTGGGCATTCGAACGTAAAGACGGCGGACGCGGATTCGGCTTTACCGGCGGACATTTCCACCAAGGCTGGGCCAACGACGATCAACGCAAGCTCGTGCTCAACGCAATCCTCTGGACCGCCAAGGCCGATATTCCGGCAACGGGCGTCCCAAGCAAAGTCAGCGAGGAGGATCTCGCCGCAAACCTCGATCCAAAAGGAAAGAAGAAATAACCGGTCACCCGGATTTCACTGACCCTTCGGACCGTAGCCAGCTAGCGGCTTACCATCCTTGTCGAGCTTATCGCAGGACCAAAGCAAACCGCGGATGACAAAATCGAGATAGCGCGCGTCGGATACAGTATCGTTGTTGTGTCCCAACGTGGTTGAGAAAACGCGGGTTTTTGCGACACCATATTCATTGGTCCAGGCAACTACATTCTCCGCCGCTCCCTGCTTGCCGCGAGCGAGCGGCTTGGCGGTGTCGTGAACGCGGATATTGTTATAAAGTTCCTCGTTGATCGTCGTCCAATTGACGAGCCCCTTGGTGATCGGATTGGTGGCGTCCACATAGGTCACATTGATCGGCATTTGCTTACCGTGGCCGCTGGACTGGAGACCGAGAAAATCAAACCACATAGCGTGCTCAGCCCCGGTCTGCAGGGCGGTTTTGAAATAGGGTTCCGTGCGATAGCTGTGCATCGCGCAATGGAGATTCACCGCAGGCTTTCCCTTGCGGTGAGGATCCAAGATCCGGTTCACAATCGCCGGGTCGTTGATGTTCGCGGAGCATTCATCGTGAATAATCACATCATAAGCTTCCGCCCAGTCCGCCTTGTCGTAGCAGGTGAATGTCGCTTTCGTGGTCTTATCCGGCGAGTAACAAACATCGACTTCGATGTTGGCCCGCGCCTCGATGCCGGATTCCAGCAAGTCTTTCTGAACAGCGTAATCATGGCAGCACCCGCCAATGACCAGCAGGGCCTTGAGAGGTTTCACAGTGGGCTCGGCGGAAGCTGATAGAACCAGCAATGGCGCGAGGGCGGAAACTAGAAGGCGGACGATTGATTTCATAAGTGTAGGAGTTGTGATGTTTGGTTTGAAAAAATATTACTTATCGGTAACTATTCAGGTGCGAAATCCAGTGGCTGGCCAGCGAATGCGGATTTGATGGAGTCCATCAGGTTGAGGCCGTGCTTGCGGGTGGTGGAGAGGTAGCTGCGGATCGCGCAAAACATCCGGGCTCCGCGCTCGCTGCGG
>CAYRLT010000609.1:0-12532 GCA_964425095.1 uncultured Luteolibacter sp. | reverse complement strand
AAAATACCCGCGCTGAGGTGGTCAGTAGCGGCTTCTCCCCGTGACAATTGCTTTGCGTATCTGGCCATGCGGGAAGCTTCCCTCCCTGCGGCCAACTGGTAAATCAAAAAATCTCTTAAGTGGCCAGTATTGGGCGGACCGCCTTTGGGTCCTCACCTACGCGCCTCACCAGCCCAAAGGATCCAGCGATAAGCTCTACGAAATCACCCCCGATCTGACTCAAATCATCCGCAAAGAATCCATAGGCGGCACTCCCGCGAATCGGATGATACACGATGAATCCAAACAGTTGTTCATCGGCCCCCACGCCATCAACAACAAGGGCGAAGTCCGCACTATTCCCTACTCGCGGATGTTTGGTCGACACACGGGCAACGCCCGCTCGCTCACCGATCACGTGGGGAAAATCCTCTACGCCACCATGGAGGAGGGGATCTACGAAGTGGATGTGAAATCGCTCGAAGTCAGCGAGCTTTGGGGTGATGAGCAAAGTGCAAACAGCCCGCGCAAGGCGGATCTTCCGGGTTATCACGGCAAGGGTTTTTACTCAGGACAGGGCGTCTATGTGTATTCTAACAATGGCGAGCACGGCAAAGCCGCGCAGCTCGACCCCACGGTTCCATCGGGCGTGCTGGCCGAGTGGGATGGCAAGGCCGAAAAGTGGACTATCGTTCGCCGCAACCAGTTCACCGAAATCACCGGCCCAGGTGGTATTCACGGCAACTCCAACCCCGCAACCGATCCGATCTGGGCGGTCGGCTGGGATTCTAAATCCTTGCTGCTCGGTGTGCGCGACGCCAAATCCGGTTGGAGTTTTTTCCGCCTGCCCAAAGGTTCGCACTCCTATGACGGGGCCCACGGTTGGAACACCGAATGGCCACGCATCCGCGACATCGGCGAGGACGATTTCCTGATGACGATGCACGGCACGTTCTGGAAATTTCCGAAAACCTTCACCGCCGAATCCAACCACAGCATCCGCCCACGCTCGAACTATCTCAAAGTCATCGGCGACTTCTGCCGTTGGAATGACAAGATCGTCTTCGGCTGCGACGACACTGCGAAAAACGAGTTTCTTAACAAGCGCAAAGCCAAGGGCGAAATCGCCGCGCCCCAATCGCAATCCAACCTGTGGTTCGTCGATCCGGGAAAAATCGACCACATCGGCCCGGTCATCGGTCGCGGCGCGGTGTGGATGCGCGAGAAACTCGACGCAGGCGCGGTTTCTGATCCCTACTTGTTCGCCGGCTATCAACACCGTGGGCTTCACCTCTCCCATTCCGGCAGCGATCCATGGAAGGTCATCCTCGATATCGGAAGATCTAACGGAACGTGGACAAAACTCAGCGAAGTCTCCGTGGCCGGCTATGCTTTTCTCCCCTTCGAAACCGTCGCACCCGGCGAGTGGATTCGACTTCGTTCTACCAACGCGGCCGAAAATGCCTGCGCGTCATTCACCTACCGCAACGATGATACCCGCAACGAAATGTCCGACCCCATCTTCGAAGGGCTGGCCAAACCCGGCGACACCGCAGGCGGCGGCATCGTCAAAGCTCGCGATCTCAATGTAAAAACCCTCTCTCTCGCCGCGCTCACGCCCGATGGAAAACCCGGCGGCTACTACGAACTCGATGCCTCGTTGAAACTCAAACGCATCGAAGACTCTGAAACCGAGGCCTATACTCGCAGCCATGCAGCGATTCCATCCGGATCTCTAACGAACAACGCTGCATCCGTGGTGTTCACTGATGACAAGGGCAAGCGCTGGCGATTGCCCAAAAGCGACGTTGCCTTCGATTCACCACGCTTCGGCGGCGCACGGATTGCCCGCGAAGTCGCCACCGAGCGCGACGTGCTCAACGCCCACGGCACCTTTTACGAATTGCCCGCCAACAATGCCGGTGGCATCGCCAAGATCCGCCCGGTCGCCACCCACAACCGCCTCGTGCACGACTTCTGTTCGTATCGCGGTTTGCTCGTCATGAGCGGCGTCGCGCAAGACGCGCCCGCCACTAACCCGCATATCTTTCGCTCCGACGACGGCAAAGCCGCGCTCTGGGTAGGCACCATCGACGACATCTGGAAACTCGGTAAACCCCGCGGCCAAGGCGGGCCATGGAGCCAAACCCAAGTCAAAGCCGGCCAAGCGTCCGATCCCTACCTGATCACCGGCTACGACCAAAAAACGCTCCAACTCCGCTGCGACGATCCGCAAATCGACAAACTCGAAGTCACCACCCAAATCGACATTCATGGCGATGGCACTTGGGTGGACTACCGGAAATTCCCGCTAGAAAAAAACAAAACCACCGACCACGAATTTCCCGCCACCTTCTCCGCCTACTGGATCCGCTTCGTCAGCAATCAAGACACCACTGCCACCGCGACCTTGATATATCGGTGATTGCCGCTGATCACTCATAAGTCTTACGGAGCGCTGGCTTCAGTTCAATGCCTTTAAGGATTCGGATACAAGCGAATGAAACGCAGCGAATCCTCAAGGAGCGGCGGAACATGTCCGCCGATGTCCATGAAAAGCCAATGAGATGAGAGAAGCGCTTTCCATTGTCACTTCATGGTTAGGGCGATCATGCATCGCCCCTTCGGAGCGGCGGAACGTGTCCGCCGATGTCCATGGGGAGCCAATGAGGTGAGAGAAGCGCTTTCCATTGTCACTTCATGGTCAGGGCGATCATGCATCGCCCCTCCGGAGCGGCGGAACGTGTCCGCCGATGTCCATGGGGAGCCAATGAGGTGAGCGAAGCGCTTTCCATTGGCACTTCATGGTCAGGGCGATCATGCATCGCCCCTCCATGAGCCATCATGCAGCACGCCCCAAAGTGTGACAATGATCCAAAAACCGAATTCTTAAAGGCGTCTGGCTTCAGCCTGCAATCCATACCGCATGAAATAATCCGCCTGGAGATTCCGTAAGTAGAACCATCCGCTATAGGCACCTCGCCAGACTTTCCGAATTGTTTTTTGACCATCTCATGAAACACGCTCTCATTTTCCTTCTGTCGTTCCTCGCAGGCTTCGTCACACTGCCCGCCGCGCCCTTGGATGAAACGTTTGCCAACCCACCCGATGAATCGAAGCCCTGGTGTTACTGGTATTGGTTGAAGAACAACATCTCGAAGGAGGGCGTTACCAAGGATTTGGAAACGATGAACAAGGTTGGTATCAAACTGGCAATGATCGGCAACATCGAGGGCGGAGGCCCGGTGAAAATGTTCTCGCCGGAGTGGTATGAAATCACCCGACACGCGCTCAAAGAAGCGAACCGCCTATCCATCGAGTTGATGATGTTCAACGCTCCCGGTTGGAGCCAGTCGGGCGGACCGTGGATCACGCCGGAGCAATCGATGAGGCGGGTTGCTTGGACCGAAGTGCCTGCGCAGGGTGGAGCGTTTTCCGCCAAGGTGCGTCCGGAAAAAGCTCAAGCCAGCCAAGACATCGCGGTGTTGGCGGTGCCGCGGAACTCAGCCATATCGATCGAGGGCGTAGCAAAGGACAAGGTGCTCCGGTTTTCCCACACCGCACCATTCACGGCACGGGCATTGGTTGTCGATGGCAAGGGCAAGGGCAAACTCTACGCGTTGAAGGATGGGAAACGTGAGTTGATTGCCGATATCGACGCGAATGGCGGAAGTCCGAAGACAGACTTCCTGGCGGGCGGCGTCGAAACTTTTAGTTTCCCGGATGTCTCGGCCCAAGAGTTTGAGTTGGAAGGAAACTTCAAACCCAAGGTGACTCTGACCTCCGAGCCAAAGATAGCCCAATTCATCGAGAAACAAATGGGTCGGATGCACCCGACCCCGAGCCCAACTTGGGAATCCTACATTTTCCCCGACAGCGTCGAGCCCGGCGATCCTTCGACCGTGCTTCAAAAAAAGGATATTCTCAATCTAACCGACAAGATGAATTCCGACGGAGTGTTGACCTGCACGCTGCCCAAGGGCGAGTGGACGATCATTCATTTCGGCATGGTGAGCACCGGCAAGAAAAACGCTCCCGCCCCACCCGAAGCCACTGGCCTCGAGTGCGACAAGATGAGCAAAAAACACATCCGCCATCATTTCGACGGCATGTTCGGTAAGTTGATCAAGCAACTAACACCCGAAGAAAAAGCCGCATGGGTGGGCATAACGATCGATAGCTACGAAGTCGGCTCGCAGAATTGGACTGACGGATTTGCCGCCGATTTTGAAAAACGCAATGGCTACAGCCCGCTGCTTCTGCTACCCGTGATGACCGGCCGCGTGATCGACAGCGCCAAGACCTCCGATCAATTCCTCTGGGATCTGCGCCGCACAGTGGCCGACCTAATCGCTGAAAACTACGTCGGCGGGCTGAGTGAAATATCTCACGAGAATGGCCTGCGGCTGTGGTGCGAAAACTATGGTCACTGGGGTTTTCCCGGCGATTTCACCATCTACGGCGGCTACTCCGACGAAATCGGCGGCGAGTTCTGGGTTGGGCAAGCGCTCGGCAGCATCGAATGCCGCGCAGCAAGTTCGACCGCACATATCTATGGCAAACGCAGGGTTTTCGCCGAAGCCTTCACCAGCAGTCTCAACCTGCGAAGCCACCCCGCCCTAATCAAACAACGCGGTGAGGAATTGTTCTGCGAGGGAATTAATCACTTCGTGCTTCATGTCTATGCGCACCAAACAACCGATGGCGCACCCGGTGAGAACCCCTGGTTTGGCACGCCATTTCATCGCAATACACCATGGTTCATGGAATCACGCGATTGGGTGAAATACCTCCAGCGCTGCCACACCATGTTGCAACAAGGTGACCCCGTGGCGGATGTTGCTGTCTATATCGGCGACTTCGCCCCGCAAATGACCGGTCCGGCCAACCCGGTTCCTGCAGGCTATGACTACGACTACCTAGGCTCCGATGCGATTCTCCGTAAACTCCAAGTCGTCGATGGCGAGTGGGTGGTCTATGATGAAAAAAATCCGAAACGCATTGCCGCCCGATGGAAGATGCTGGCCATGCCAAAAAACCAGTATGCCCGCCCGCAAGTGTTGAAGCGCATCGATGAACTCAAAACAGCCGGCGGCAAGGTCATCGACGGCATCCCCGTGAGCCCGGAGATTTTGCAAGACGCCGGGATCACGCCGCTGGTGTCCGACACCACCTGTCCACTGCGCTGGAAGGCCCGCCGACTCGATGACGGCATGTTATTTTTCCTTTCCAACTTCAAGAAGGCCGGAACCTTCGAATCCACACTGCGCGTCGCGAATCTAGTGCCCGAACTCTTTGATCCAGTCACCGGCCGGATTACCAAACTCGCCCGCTACCAAAGCGTCAAAAACGGCACCCGCATCACCCTCGACATCAAAGATCCTTCGGACTCCTGTTTTCTCATCTTCCGCGACAAGGAAACCCTGACATCGGTAGTCAAGGTCGATAGTCCTCCCGCACAACTCGCTCTATTCTTCAGTCCCAACGGCCAACTCACCGCAGAATCCTCCAGCCCGATCAACACCACGCTCACCCTCAGTGACGGTTCCAAGCTGAATCTAGTCATCGAAGAAAGCGCGGAAACCCTCGCCATCGGCGGCCCATGGAAATCATCCAATGCCGACGACAAAGGATTTTCCGTGATCCAGGAAACAAGCTTCGATCTGCCCGTCACTTTCGGTAAAGGCCGGCAAGTCACTCTCGATCTCGGCCAAGTCTCCGTCATGGCTAAAGTCACGCTCAACGGCAAAACCTACGACACCCTCTGGCGCTCGCCCTTCATCCTGGACGTCACGAACACCCTCAAGCCTGGTTCTAACAAAATCCAAGTCCTCATCACCTCCGCCAGCCAAGGTAAACCCGCCCTCGGCCAAGTGGCGCTGCGGACATCCAAGCGTGTGACCGTTAAGTAGCCATGGCAAAACTGGACCGCGTCCAGCCTGCTGGCAGTGACACATCGCAGCAGGCTGCGAAATAATAGCGGCAGCAGTCTGCGCGCAGTCCATGGCGAGGGTTTCAAACGTCGCGCAGGACATCGGCAGTCGAAATGCTGCCGTTGGTGATTAAGCCCCGTCTTTCTTTTCAAACTCCGCCTTGGCGACCCTTCGGCATTCGGCGACGAAGTGGTTGCAAGCTTCGCGGCAGAGGAGGGGGATTGCCTCGGTTTCCGGCAGATCGCCGACAATGCCCTTGAAGCGGCTTGCCTCGCTGTCGTCCAGCGGGGTGTTTTCATCGATTTTCCATAGAATGCGTTTTGCGCATTGGTGGGCTGGGCCGCAGATGGTTTGGACGAGTTGCTGTGCGCCGGCATCGCTGACGGTTCGGGCGAAACGATACATCCCGGTTTGGCGATTGAGTTTATCCCTCAGGTTTTGCACATCGAGGGTGCCGTCACGCTGCGCCAGAAATAGTCCGAGACATGCCGGATAAAACTGGTCCACGGCCTGTCGGAGATCCTCTTCATTTTCCAAGGTCATCACCCAGCCACGTTTCAAATTCGTCTGTCCTTTGGTGAATCGGTAGGTGCCATCCTTGGCATAGGTCGAGATTTCCCGTGCTGCGTCCGGGCCATGATGCACATCCAGCCCACCGAATGCCGGCTCGGTTGAAAGTTCGGCATCTTCATAGTGGCAAATCACATATGGGTAGCCGTAAACATCTGTTTGAAACAATATTTGGCCGATTCGGTGGAAGCCGGATCGGATCAGATTGCGCAGTTCGAGAGCAGTGGACATAGTTGCTTAAGTTTTCTTAAATAATATAATAAATCGTTGATTTAAAGCGATTTGTGTTCTTGATCGAAATCAGAAATTTGGTCCAAGATCACATCGGCCATCAATCGTTCGGTACCGATGGCGGAGGTGTAGAACAGCGTCTTACCGCGGAGGTGGTGCGGGTTCTGGCGGAAGGCATCGCGTTGGCTGGCGGCCGGGCCGACCTCGTTTTCGATGCCCAAAAGCACCGGGATGTCTTGGAAAGAATGCAGTCCGTCCGAGATGAAAAACGGCACCACGATCACGTTCGGGGTTTGCGACATTTCATCCCATTTGGCGATGAAGGGTTGCTCCTCCATATAGGCGTCGAGCACGGCGGCGTAGCCGGCGCCGGATGCGGCTATGAGCTCCGCTTGGTCGCGGATCGCCTTGGTCGAGTTTTGGTTCAATCCGGTGCCGTGGCCGGTGATGATCAGGGTGGTCTCCGCCGGGTTCACGTTTGGGGCCACTTCTTTTGCTCGGTGAAGGATCAGCCCGGTCATTGACCGGTGCACGCCCACGGGCAGGCAATAATGTAGGGTTTTTCCCCGCACAACGGTGGTCGGTCCGGTGAGTTCCAGTTCGCGTGGGATCACTTCCTGGGTGAAGTAGCCCTCACTGATGAAATCGGGCACCACGTAGATTTCATCGGCATCGATCATATAGAGCGCCTCGCGTATCGAGGGTTCTTCCTTCCAGAAACAGCAATGGACCTCCGCGAAGAGCCTGCGACTGCTGATTTCATCGGCATGCTCAAAGTAGGGCGTGGACGAGTCCGGGTTCTCGGTGGATCCGTGACCGACGATTAAAAGGGCTATGTGCGGCTTGGGCGCGATGGACATGCGGGGAAATTGGCGAGCTTGTCCGAGAATGCAAGAAACGAGGTGAAAATGCTTCTGCTTTACGAATTGTCATCGTGGGCGGGCTTGGGAGTGGATTTTATAATTCTTTTTCGGATTCGGACTTGCGCGCGGGAGGTCTCTTCTATTGATTCCCCCATGGCGGAGATTTCCCTAGGACTTTCATTTGACGATGTGCTTTTGGTGCCGGCGATGAGCTCGGTTCTGCCCGGTGAGGCAGATCTTTCCACGCACATCACGGCTGGTATCCCATTGTTTTTGCCGGTTGTTTCGGCAGCGATGGACACTGTATCGGAGCACGATCTGGCGATCGCCTTAGCCCGCGAGGGCGGGATGGGCGTAATTCACCGGGCTTGTCCGATTGATGAGCAGGTCGCCATGGTTTCCCGGGTGAAACGCTCGGAAAACGCGGTGATTTTGAAGCCTTTGACGGTCAGCAAGCATGACACGGTCATGCATGTGCGGGATATCATGGTGAAAAACGGATTTTCCGGATTTCCCGTGATTGATGCCGATGGTCATCTTGAGGGCATGGTCACCGGGCGTGACATCCGCTATCTTGAACGGCGTGATGCGAAAGTGGCCGATGTGATGACGCCGATCGGCAAGTTGATCACCGCCCCGCCAACCACGAGCTTGGAGGACGCGCGGCGGATTCTATATCAAAACCGCATCGAGAAACTGCCCTTGGTGCATGCCGATGGACGACTGGCGGGATTAATCACCGGCTCTGATATTGAGAAGCGCATCATGTATACCACGGCGGCCAAGGACGGGAATGGCCGTCTCCGTTGCGGCGCGGCCGTGGGCGTCGGTCCTGATTGTGTGGACCGTGCGAAAATGCTGATCGAAGCCGGGGCGGATGCTTTGTTTATCGACGCCGCCACCGGCCATACCCGCCATGTGATGAAGGTGATCGGGCAACTCCGCAGTCTTTCCGACGTGCCGGTCGTGGCAGGCAACGTGGTGACCGAACAGGGCGCGCGCGATCTGGTCGCCGCAGGAGCCAACGCGGTGAAAGTGGGCGTCGGGCCGGGATCGATTTGCACGACACGGGTGATTTCCGGGGTCGGGATGCCGCAGTTCACGGCGATCCAAAACGTGGCGGACCATTGCCGCGAGCACGGCGTCAAAGTCATAGCGGATGGTGGAATTCGATATTCCGGGGATGTGGTCAAGGCACTTGCAGCAGGAGCCGATCTTGTGATGTTGGGTTCACTGCTTGCGGGAACCCGCGAAAGCCCTGGCCAGACAGTTCATTTCCAAGGACGTCGTTTCAAAACGTATCGCGGCATGGGATCGATCGGCGCGATGCAAAAAGGTTCCGGTGATCGCTACGGCCAGAATAGTTCCGGAAAACTGGTGGCTGAGGGCGTGGAAGGCCGGGTGCCCTACAAAGGCCCGCTATCCGATGTGATTTTCCAACTCATGGGCGGTTTGAAATCCGGCATGGGATACGTCGGGGCTTCCAATCTGACGGAACTTCGCGAGCGGGCGCAATTCACCCGCATCACCGCCGGGGGACTGCGTGAGAGCCATGTCCACGACATCGTCATCACCGAAGAGCCCACCAACTATCAGCCTATCAGTTGAAGCACGAAATCATAAGCACGAAATTCGAAACGAAGAGTGAAGAATATCGCGCTGTGAATCAGGGAGGCTCCTCTCCGTTTCGAATTTAGAATTTAAGATTTAGAACTTTTTTCCTCATGCATGATTCCAACCACGTCGCCGTCATTGATTTCGGCTCCCAATACACCCAGTTGATTGTCCGCCGTGTGCGCGAACTGGGATTTTTCGCCAAGCTGTATGCTATCGAGGATTTTCCGTATATCGGAAAACCCGGAGCGATTATTCTCTCAGGTGGCCCGAAGAGCACGAGCGAGGTGGACGCGCCGGATCTTGATTTCGAGGCGCTCAAGGCATTTCAAGTGCCAGTGCTCGGTGTTTGCTACGGCATGCAATTGCTCAACATCAAGTTCGGCGGCAGCGTCGAAGCGAGCAATCGTCGCGAATATGGTCCGGCGAATTTGTTCCCGGCGGAATGCACCGGACTTTACGAGGGGGTTTCCGCTTCGTCGCAAGTCTGGATGAGTCACTCGGACACCGTGAAAATCCTGCCTGAAGGGGCTAAGGTGATTGCGAGCAACCAGCATGGCACGCCGGTTTCCCTGAAGTGGAACGACCTTTTTTACGGTATTCAATTTCACCCGGAAGTGACTCACAGTCACGAGGGGTTGAGGATTCTCCACAATTTCCTGCTCAATGCGAAAAATCTGTTGCCGTTCCGCATCGATGATTTGAAGCGTGAGATCATCGATGGCATCCGTGAAAAAGTGGCGGGCAAACAAATTGTCTGTGGTGTTTCCGGCGGGGTGGACAGCACGGTGCTTGCCGTCTTGTTGCACGAGGCCGGCGCGAATGTGCGGGCGATTTTCGTCGATCACGGACTGATGCGGAAGGACGAGGGCGAGGAAGTGCGCAGCAATTTCCACCGCATGGGCGTGCCCATTGAAACGGTCGATTGCGCGGAGCGCTTTCTAACTGCTTTGGACGGTGTGGATGATCCAGAGAAAAAGCGGGTTATCATTGGCAATTTGTTCATCGATGTGTTCTGGGATTCCGTCGGCAATGCCGAGATGCTCGCCCAGGGAACGCTCTATCCGGACGTCATTGAGAGCGCCTCGAACGCGAAGTCCAAGGCCTCGAAAATCAAGACTCACCACAATCGGGTGGATCGGATTCTCGAATTGCAGGCGCAGGGCAAGGTACTTGAGCCATTGGCGGAGTTCTTTAAAGACGAAGTTCGCGCGCTCGGCGCATCGCTCGGGATTCCACATGATATTCTCCATCGTCACCCGTTTCCCGGTCCCGGCTTGGCCGTGCGTTGCCCCGGCGTCATCACGCCGGACCGCTTGCGCATCATCCGCGAGTGCGATGCGATTTTCATCGGTAAGCTCAAGGAGCACAATTGGTATGACCGCGTCTGGCAGGCCTATGCGGGCCTCATCCCGGTGAAAACCGTGGGAGTCAAAGGCGACGAACGCAGTTATGAGTGGGCGATATCCCTGCGCGCCGTGATTTCCGAAGATGCGATGACCGCCGACTGGGTGGAACTTCCCTATCAAATCCTGCGCGAGACCAGTCACCGCATTCTCAATGAAGTGAAAGGCATCAACCGCGTGCTTTACGATGTCTCGACCAAGCCGCCGGCCAGCATCGAGTGGGAGTGAGGGGGAGAATGAAAAGCGAAGAAGAAGGCAGGGACCGTCTCTCCGAGCGGTCCAGCGCGTGAGTTGAGAATGAAAAAGCCTGAATGACTCCGCATTCACATAATCATTCGTTTTACACGCGCCGGACGGTTCGGATAACCGTCCTTGCCATATACAGTCCCTCTTTGAAGGGGTGCGCTTTACGGTCCAAATCCCGACATCCTCAGACATCCTGACTTCGAAGGGAATTCCATGAGTTACGATGAAGAATGGCTACGGGCAGGATGCCCGCGCCACTGTGGCACGTGCATCCTGACCGTAGCCAATGCGTATCATTCGATTTCCCGGCATATCTCAATAGCTGGCTGAGTTCAGGATGTCCGAAGTTGGGATAAGGAATGCCTAACAAGAACCCGGGCTCGTTTTACTGCGGCCAAATGGCCGCGCTGACCCTATTGAATCACATGCTTTGCATTGGTTGCTCCTGACTTGCCGCAAGCGAGAGGGAGGGGAACAACGGCGTTCATTCATGACATCGCCTATCACCACCATCGCGCTGCTCTTTAATGGCGTGGTGTCTTCGGGCTTGGGTTTCGCTGAAACAGCACCTGCCGAAGCGCCTGCCGCAGCTGCCGCCGGCATGCTTGTAGGGAAACTCGCGGAGGGCTCCGCATTTGACCGGTTCATGTCGGTGCCGATGCTTTACAAAAATGCGGAGAATCCCTGGCTGCAAGAGTTGAAGTTAATCGGCCAGCTCCAGACGCAATATGCCTACGGCTCGGATGATTCCGGGAAATTCGGCACCATGGATATGCGCGATGATTTGGCTTGGGGCAACATTGAGGTCCGCCGGTTTCGTCTGGGACTGAAGGGCCGATTGTTTGAAAAGGTAATGTTTCTCAATCTGATCGATCTCTATCCGGATTTTTCGCCGCGGGTTTACAAGCGCACGCCGGAAACTTATTTCACATACACGCACAGTAATGCGTTTCAAGTTTCCGCTGGAAAGAGCGAGCTGAAATTCAACCGTGAGCAGGAATATTCCTCCTACGAGCTTTTGCCCTTCGAGCGCTCGGCTCTCGGCAATATGTTTTATGGCGGTGAACTGACCGGCGCATGGGTTTGTGGTAATGGTATCGCCGGTGGCTTGCTCTACTACTTCGGAGTTTATAGCAATGACCGCCAAGACGAACTGCCGGATTTCAATGGCGGCGCGATGATCCTCGCCAAGCTCGGCTACAACTACACAAAGAGCACCTCGTTCGATCTCGCTGAAGTAAAAGCCCAGTTTCTTCACAATACCGAACCTGGCTTTGCTGAAACAGAAGCATGCCTGACTTCGCCTTTATACGCGAATTGCATATCGATTTCCAATGAGCTTGCCGATGGCCCCTTGGGTCTGACGACCGAGTTTCTTTGGGGGGACGGTGTGAATGGCAGGGCGGATGTTTGCGGGTTATCGGCGATGCCGACTTATTCGTTCACGAAAAAACTGCAATTGATCACCACTTTCGAGTATGCATGTAGCTCGGATGAAAATGGCGTAATCCTACCCATCCGCTACGAAGCGCTTTCTCCAGGGTTGGAAGATAAAAAAGGTGATTCCTATTTCGCTGGCTACGTTGGGGCGAATTACTACGTTGAAGGGCACCGACTCAAGCTCATGTCGGGGGTCAAATACAATCACCTTGATGGTGGGCCCGATGGTGGTGATTTCAATGGTTGGTCT
>CAYRLT010000608.1:0-5172 GCA_964425095.1 uncultured Luteolibacter sp. | reverse complement strand
GGAAACGATCAGGCTACTGCCGATCATTGCGCCCAACGTGATCCATGGTGTCATTTTCATGATTTTTGTTGGTTTTTTGGATTAATGGACCGGTCATCGGTCTCGTTCGCATCTTAAAACCCTACTTCCGGAGGATGGTTGCACAGGTTTTTAAAAATGAAGCGCCTAGGAAAGTAAATCGTGATTCCATGATCGCAGGATTGCTTTTATCATGTGAATAGTTTACATTGGCGCTCCACCTCACGCAGCCCACTCCCCACTTATGACCGACGCCATCGCTATTCACGGACACGACATTATTGACCTCGTATCGCAACACCCAGACGGCATTCGGTTGAGCCAGCTGATGGAAATCGTCGGCGAGCGTTACGGGCGGCAGGTGACCTTCCACACATGCTCGTCAGCGGGCATGGATCTGGATGGCCTGCTCCATTTCCTGGAATCTCGGGAAAAGGTGCGAATCACCAGCGGCGTAGTGTATCCAGGCGGCTCGCCAGCCTGCACGCATTGAGCTGATACCTCCAAGGAGCCACGATATTCCTGTCGTGTCGCAAAGGTTCAAAAAACTGCTGACCAGAAATATTCTCATTCAGACTCTCAATCTCTCCCTCGGTAATGTTTTTTGAGTTTCCTTGGCGCACTTGGCGTCTTGGCGGTGATGAAATCCCTGATTAAGATGTGCCGGGCCTGTGGAATGAGTTGCCACGCGCGCATTGCCCGTCTTGGATTCCGTCTCACATGGCTGCCACACCGACGCCTTCCTCCCCGTCCAAAGCGATGACCTTTGCCCGGCGCAGCGCGAGCACAGTCTTTCTTTGGGCCACGGTCTCCGCAATTTTCATCAGCCGATGCTCTTGGGCGTTTCTCGGGCTCATCGGGGTGCTCGCCATCATCGCTACCGTCGAATATTTCCGCATGCTGCGCGCCGCCAAGGTGGACTGCTTCCCGCGTTTCGGCATGGGAATTGCCGTGGCCTACTGTGCTTCCCTGCACTGGTTTTTCCTTCATGGAAAGCCCCCGCATCCGGATCTTGATGCGTTCGCACTGTTCATCGTGCTCGCGGGATCCTTCACATTACAACTCCGCCATCCGATTTGCAGAGTGCAACCACTACTCGCGGTGGCGGCGAACGTGCTCGGCTTCATTTACATCGCGGTGCTATTCAACTTCGCGGCCCGGCTGTTGTTCATGATTCCGGGAGGCAACGAAGCCTCCGGCATCATCGGAGAATCCGGAGCCTTCCTCTTACTCTGGCTGCTGGCCGTGACTAAATTCACCGACATGGGGGCCTACATCACGGGTTCCATGATCGGCCGCCACAAGATGATCCCCCACGTCAGCCCGGCGAAAACCTGGGAGGGATTCGGCGGCGCCTTGTTGTTTTCACAACTCGCGGGCATCGGGCTGTTTCTCGCGTTTCCCACGGAACTCGCGGTGTTCGGCAACATCGGCCACGTCATCGCCTTGGGTTTCATCCTGGCACTGCTGGCCGTCGTCGGAGACCTCGCGGAAAGTATCGTCAAGCGCGCACTCGACGCCAAGGATTCCGGCCGTATACTTCCCGGAATCGGCGGCTCGCTGGACCTCATCGATAGCATCTGCTTCACCGCCCCCGCCATGTTTTTCTATCTGAAATGGCTCTTGCTTCCCGCGCCATGACAGCCCCCCTAAAACGCCGTGTTGTTTTGTTAGGGTCTACCGGCTCTATCGGCACGTCAACCCTCAAGGTCGCCCGCGAGATTCCGGATCGGATCGAAATCATCGCTCTCGCCGCTGCGGGAAACATCGAAAAACTCGCCGCCCAAGCCCGCGAAACCGGTGCCCGGCACGTCGGAATTTATGATACTTCGAAAGCCGCCGCCCTCCGCGCCTTACTACCGGATGGCGTGACCCTCCACACTGGCCCTGAAGGTCTGCTGGAACTCGCCACACTCGCCGATGCCGATATCGCGCTCATCGCCATCGTTGGCACCGCCGGCCTGCACCCAGCGCTCGCAGCGATAGAAGCCGGCAAGGACCTCGCCATCGCATCCAAGGAAATCCTCGTTATGGCGGGGGAAATCATCACCGCCGCCGCCAGCCGGCGCGGCGTCAAACTTCTGCCGGTCGATAGCGAACACAACGCGATTTTCCAATGTCTCGATGGCCACTGCGGCGGTGAAGCGAAAGTTTCACGGCTCATTCTAACTGCCTCGGGCGGCCCGTTCCGCACACTCCCCGCCGATCAACTCTCCAACGTCACACCCGAGCAAGCACTGCACCACCCGACATGGAACATGGGGCCGAAAATCACCATCGATTCCGCCACGCTTTTCAACAAGGGTTTGGAAATGATCGAAGCCCGTTGGTTGTTCGGGATCGGCATGGAGCGCATCGATGTGGTCGTCCACCCGCAAAGTATTGTCCACTCGATGGTCGAGTTCACCGATGGCTCGGTGCTCGCCCAATTGAGCCGCACCGACATGTGTTTTCCAATCCAATACGCGCTCACCTGGCCTGAGCGCGTGCGTGGAGGATTGCAGCCGCTGGATTTCCCCACTCTCGCCAAACTCGAATTCGAAGCCCCGCGCGAAGACGATTTCCCGGCGCTCCAGCTCGCCCGCCGCGCCGGCCTAACCGGCGGCACCTTGCCCGCCGTGCTCAACGCCGCCAACGAGATTGCCGTCGATGCTTTCCGCAATAATCAAATCCCCTTCCCCGGAATCTGGGGCTGTGTTTCCGCCGTCATGGACGCGCATCTCGTCCAAGCCTCGGACACTCTCGAAGCCGTTGTCGCCGCAGATCAATGGGCGCGTGAGGCAGCCACCACATTCTGTGTGGAAAATTCTGATTCCCTCCGCCATGTTCGCCCATGAAACAAAACTTCCGCCCATGAACCGCCTGTGCCACTGGATCACCGCATTCTCCCTTTTGATTGCCATCGAGTCCTCCGCCACCCCGGCGACCGCCCTGCGGATTCAAAAAAACTGGGACCTCGCCGTGGAAACTTGGTCTCTTGAAGCCAAGACCGCCACCTCTCCTGAAGCTCGCGCAAAGCTCATCGCCAAACGCCCGAACGTTATCGCCTTTGCCCGCCAAATGTGGGAAACCATCGGCCCCTCTCTCAAACAAGACTGGACTCTCGAACCCGCCGCTTGGTTTCTCGTCGCCGCACGCGGCCAAAGCACCGAAGACGCCAAAGGCTCCAGAACTCCCACCTTTGCCGCCGAGACCGAAACCATTCGCAAATCGATCGAATCCTATCACCTCAAGAGTCCGAAGTTGATCCCAATGTGCATGGCTCTCGCCAGCCTCGGCGATCCCCGCTCGCTGTCGATTCTTGAAAAAATCGAAAGCGGACATCCTGACAAAAAAACTCAGGGAGTCGCCGCACTCGGAGCCTCTATGATTCTGAAAACCCTCGGTGACAACGCGGACCTTACTCGCAAACGCCTCACTTATCTCCGTAAGGCCATCATCGAAAGCTCCGACGTCCAACTCAGCAACACCACCGTCGCCAAACTCGCCGAAAACGAGCTCTACGTGATCCGCTTTCTCGATAAAGGCCGCATCGCCCCCGACCTCAGCGGCGTCGATTCCGCTGGCCGCCCACTCAAACTCTCCGACCAACAAGGCCAAGTCGTCATCCTGCTCTTTTGGGGCAACACCATCCCGGAAGCCGAACGCGTGGTGCAAATCACCGCCGACATGACCAAAAAATTCCAAGGCAAAGCGATCGTCATTCTCGGTGTGAACCACGATCCTTTGGAACAACTGCGAGCTCTGGAGGCCGAGGGAACCGTGACCTGGAGGAATTTCTCAGATCCTGAAAACAAGCTCGCAGCCGAATTCCGCGTGAGCTCCTTGCCAACGGTCTTCGTCCTCGATGGCCAACGAAAAATCCATTACGTCGGCACCCAAGGCACCTTCGCCGAACTCACCGCCGAGGCCTTGCTTTCCGAAGTCAAACCGTGACAACAGCCTTCGCCATGGATTTAAACCCATGCTTCATGGAAATTGGCTCAAAATTCCACAATTCATGAAAAACTTCCTTTTGATTCTAACACTGTGCGTCGGCGTCACCTCCGTCATGCGCGCCGCCGAGCGGCCGAACATTCTTTGGATCACTTCCGAGGACAACGGCTGGAACTGGCTTGGCTGCTATGGCAATGCCGAGGCGCGGACTCCGCGCTTAGACGCCCTTGCGAAGCAGGGACTTCTTTTCACGCACGCCTATTCGAATGCCGCCGTCTGCGCCGTCGCCCGCTCGACCATCCTCAACGGTGCCTATGCCGTGACGCAGGGCACCCAGCACATGCGCAGCCGCCACCCGATTCCGCCCGCCTTCAAATCATACGTCGCCTATCTCCGCGAGGCGGGATATTACTGCACGAACAACGATAAGACCGACTACAACTTCAAGGGAAACGACCGCGCGATCTGGGACGAATGCTCTTCCATGGCGAGCTATGCTAAACGCCCGGCAGACAAACCGTTTTTCGCCATTTTCAATCTCTACGTTTCCCACGAAAGCTCGCTCTTCCCGGGAATAATCGCCGCGAACCGCAAGCGCGGCATCATCCCGCAAGTCCCGCAGCTGGATCCGGCGAAGGTCAGTCTGCCGCCCTATCTCCCGGATCTTCCCGAGATCCGCTCAGACATCGCGATCTATCATGATACGATCTCAGCTCTCGATCACCAAGTCGGTGAAATCCTCGACCAGCTCAAGACCGCGGGCCTCGACGACGACACGATCGTCTTTTATTACGCCGATCACGGCGGCATCCTCCCGCGCGGCAAACGCTATCTTGAAGACACCGGCGTCCGGGTCCCAATGCTCGTCCACGTGCCTGAAAAATGGCGGTCACTCTCACCCTTCAAGCCGGGCGAGGCCGTGGCGGAATCCGTCGCATTCGTCGATCTTGCTCCGACGCTGCTCTCACTCGTCGGGCTTGAGAAACCCGCGCAAATGCAAGGCCGCGCCTTCCTCGGCCCGAAACGCATAGCGCCCGCCAAGGACGATGTCGTGTTTCTTTATGCCGATCGTTTCGACGAAATTTATGGCATGCGCCGCGGGATCACCGACGGGCGGTGGAAATACCTCCGTTGCTTCACTCCGCATCTGCCGGCCGCTCCCTACAGTTACTATCAATTCGGTCAGGCCGGCTGGATGGCTTGGCGGAAGGCATGGAA
>CAYRLT010000607.1:0-5800 GCA_964425095.1 uncultured Luteolibacter sp. | reverse complement strand
TGCTCTACCCCTGAGCTACAGCGGCGTTTCAACAGATGAAACGTTTGGTTGATCCCGTAAGTCGTTGATTTAAATCGGACTTGCGTGGAACGCCGTTCTTTTATCAGCTGGGCCATGGTTGGCAAATTCAAATTTCGGACTGCGCTGAAAAGTCGTTGATATTGCGTTACCTCGGGGTTTTTACTTCTCAAATTTGCTACTCGCGCAAATTCGAGTAGCACAGAGGATATGAAAGGTTTGTATCGAAAGGCTGGAAGCGAGTGGTGGTATTTGCTAGAAATGATTAAGGAAGGCCACGCTTGGTCCAGCAGCAACGGAAATAATGCTGCCGACGTTGAAACCAACAACAGAACGAACCTTTTCTTCTCACTTGTCCGGGATCGCAAACAACGCTAAAATGTGCTTCCGCTCATGCAGCACCGCCTTCACATCCGGCCAGCCCGGACCCATTCTACCCGCCCGTCGTCATCTCGAAATCGCGTGCTGTATGCGGTGCTGGCAGTTGCCGTGATTGCCAGCGGCTTGCTGTGGCGCTCGGGTTTCATTCCGCTGCCACAGTGGCTCTCGAATTACGGTGGCGATGCATTGTGGGCACTGATGGTGTTCCTCGGTTTCGGATTTCTGTTTCCCCGGGCATCCACGCTGGTGGTCGCACTGCTGTCTCTGTCCTTCTCTTGGGGTGTCGAATTCTCCCAGCTTTATCACGCGCCGTGGATCGACGCGATTCGCATCACAATTCCGGGAAGGCTAGTTTTGGGCAACACCTTCAACTGGTCAGACCTGATTGCTTACGCGTTGGGTATCGCGCTCGGTGCGTTGGTGGAGTGCTGGACCATCAGAGATCTCTTGAAGTAATATGTGGCCACTCAATATCCGTGAACGATAGGCCGCGTGTGTTTCCGCACGTCGCCAGAGACCTGTCCGCTTGAATGCTCCAAGCCCACAGGTATGCGTGGATGGCGATCCAATCTCGATGCACCCGCTATGGCCTGTTTTATCGCGTAGAAGCCGGATTCAAAGAGCTGCCAACAAATCGACTGACTCCCCATTGCGCGATCAGCGTCAGCAATAAACCTAGTATCAGGCCTATGCCCCAGATGCCCCAGACAATCGGCACCAGCCAACCGACAACGTCAGCGAGCCACGGGGCGTATGCTGCTTTGGAGGCTTGTGCAGCAGTATCGCCCGTTATGGTTGTTGATTGGGTTGCCGCCTGTCTTGCCGCTTCCGGCACAGCACGGGCAGTCGCATTCGTGGCATCGGCCACTGCGGTTTTGCCGACATGCGCAGCAGTCGTTGCCCAAAGACCCCATTCCTTGATCGATTGCACCATCTCTGGAGCTAACCACTGATTCACCCATTCTGGCAGCGGTGGTATCGGTGGCAGGATCGGCGCGCTGTCCGCAGGGGCAACTGGAGCAGTAACCGCACCTGTTGAACCATCAATGGGCTGTTGTTCTTCGCCCACCGCTTGCGTCACTGTGGCGGTGACTTGCTCAGTTACCCGGCCAGTGGTATCGGTCAACTTCTGCGTCACTCTTTCGGAGGTAAGCGCCACATATTGAGTGGTCTCCGCAAACCGGTCCGAGGCAATGGCATCGGAAGTCCAGCGGGCTAAACCTACCCCAAGGAACGCGACCCCAGTCCAAATCAGAGTGAGTGTCACAAACAATATCCAAATGGCTTTTTTTATCACAAAGAGTTACGAGGTTGATTTATTATAAGGTTTTCGTTGGTTTCCATCATGGTTTGTGGAGAGGCGACTTCATCCAACCTATCGGCTTACCGTGAATCCACAAATTACAATCCGTGCCTGTCTTTATAATCAGCGTCGTGGCCCGACGCGGTGCACGCTACGCTGCTTTGAAGATTGATGCTGGGCAACACCTTCAACTGGCCGGAACTACTGGCTTATGCGTTGGGTATTGCGCTTGGTGCCTGGATAGAGTGGTGTTTTCGACGAAAGTCTAGCAATGTCGCCCGTTAACCCATAAGATTGATCACGATCATGGCACACGCCCTCATCATTCTCGACGACCCCCGTGTTCGCTTGGCAGAATATCTGGTGGCGTTACAATTAGTTCGCGTGTCGGCAGGGGAACGCCTGAAAGACAACCTCGCCGGCATTGAGTTGGCAACGCTGGCGGAGGACAGTTTGATCGACGCGCTTCTCAACACCAAACCGCCACAGATCTTCGCGGAAAGCGCGGTGGCCGGTGATGGATCGGACTGGAACCTCACGGAATTGGGCATTCTTGGTGACATGTCGATTGCCGTGGCGGTGACGATTTTCGACAACGGTCACCACACGGCTCCCGTGCCGCATGCGGAACCCTTCCAAGGCACCTTGATCTTCACCCCGGGCGCTCTACTCCGCAATGACATGGGCCACACACCAGCCGATTGGTTTGAGGTGACGTTGGAAGATGATCAACTCGATCGCGATGGCTATTACAGACTCTACGAACGGCGTATGCTGCCAGATCCCAAACACGAAGCCTACCTACCGCCTGCTCCTTATCGCACCTGGAAAAGAAGTAGTGACGAAAAATAAACTGCGGTTGTGATCGAAATTTTGTATTCTCTATCACTTCATCCCGAGCGCCTTCACTAGTCTCGCCGCCTCCGGCCGCCGCTCGGCGACTTTCTGGTTCCAACCGAGTTTAAACATGCGTCGGTGTTGTTTCTGCCCGGGCAACCTCATCACCGACCCCCCACAGTGATCGGCAGCTGAAAAGGAAAAGTTCAAGCGCTTGGGCTTGCCGTAAGGGGATTCCAAACTCGCTGGAAGCCGCAGTCGCGGAAGTCCTTTTCATTGACGGTGGCGAAATCGGTGACGCCTTGTTGGATGAGAAGGAGCGCGGCCCGCCAATCGTAGGCGCGGCGACGGGCGAAGTCGGCCTCGCGGAGTTTCGGCCAGAAGGCATCATGGAAGTCCCGACTTTCATGATGGAATCCGATGACTTGCCAACGGGGGTGCTGGCGAAAGGCCTCGCAGACATCGGTGGCGGCGGCGGAAGAAAGGGGCTTTGCGAGCACGGCAGGGTTTCGCAGCAGCACGTAGAGTTCGAGCAGGATGAATTCACAGATCGCGACGTCCTGGCGATCCTGTAGAGATTCCAGAAACGCCGCCGCTCTCGGGTGATTTGCGTTTCGGGACTCGACGGCCGGCAGAAGGATGTTGGTATCCAGCGAGATCATCGGTTGGCGAGGCCGCGGTTACTTTCGTCATCCGCCGCGATGTCGTGAAGGGTTTCCAAGGGAACCTTGATGCCGCCGGCATCGACGCGGGGAAGCTGCCACGCTCCATGGGCGGATTCGTTGCTTGGAAAGCGGTCGAGAAACAATTCCAGTCCGCGGCGGGTGACCTCGGCGAGGGAAAGCTCCCGCTGCGCCGCGAAGGCTTTGGCCCGCTGGTAAAGTTCGTCCGGGAGTTGGATTTGGGTGCGCGTCATGATGTAAATCTTACATCACTCGGAGGTGATGTCAATTCGTAGGGTCATGACCGCGCAGTCATGTGACAGGGGATCTCGGCGATGTGATCCGGAATCACCCCAGACACCGGCGCAGAAAGACTACATCCGAAATTGGAATGTCGCCCGCTGACGCGACAGAGTCAGCAGGCGACCCAAACCCCTCACCCCGGACCCGCAAGGATACGGAACAAAGGGTTTAAAAATAGCGCCTTCGGTGGCGCGACAACACTCCTATCACAATGTTTTCTTTTATAGCGGGGCGACCTTCGTCCGGCAACATGCCGACACGATGAAGCGCCAGTGAATCTTCGGTGAAATCCAATAGGCGAAGACTTCCGCTCCCACGTGCCACCGCTTGACAAAAAACCGTCGGGCTGTTGGATAGACCGCAAAGGAACGGTCGGTGAATAGCGCTTGCGTCTATCTTCCTATGACCCGGATCCGGAACACTTTCTCGTGTGAATATGAAACTCAACGAACGCAAGCCGAAGACCGCCCCATCCGCCGCCAGCCTCAAGGAAGCGGCCCCACGGGACGGCAAAAACCGGCGACCCATGCACCGGATTTATCAAATCCACGCCAGCATCCGAAGCGGATCACTGCCAAACTGCTCGACGCTCGCCCAGTCACTCGAAGTGGATCGGAAAACCATCCAGCGTGACATCAGCTTCATGCGCGACTCGTTGGGCCTTCCCCTGATCTATTGCGACGACCTCCACGGCTATCGCTATGATGGCGATGTTTCGGATTTCCCGGTGTTCCAGATGTCATCGGAGGAACTGGCGACCTTGTTCTTCACCCGCACCGCCCTCCAAGGCATCCGCGGCACACGCCTTGCGGACGCACTGGGTGGCGCATTCGCCAAAATCACCCGCGGTTTGTTGGGCCAGATCGAGTTCACATGGGCGGATCTCGACGAGGCATTCTCCCGCAAAACGGTGAAACAAGACGAACGCCTGATTAAACACTTCGGTCAGATTTCCAAAGCCATTCTGGATCAAACGGAAACCGTCTTCCATTATCGAAAACTCGACAGCGATGGAGCGGAAGCCCGCAAGGTGCACCCTCTGCATCTCGGAGAGGTCGAGGGCGGTTGGTATCTCATTGCTTATGATCTGGAACGCGACGCACTGCGGACCTTCGCACTGCCCCGCATGTCGCGTGTTCGCACTTTGCAAACGGGCTTCGAGAGACCCAAGGATTTCGACGGCGCGGCCTATCTCAACAGATCGTTCGGTGTCTGGAATGTGGCGGGTGACGAGTCGCGCCACCTAGTCAGACTGGAGTTGCGGAACTACGCCGCGAGGTTGGCCCAGGAGCGACGCTGGCACCCGACCCAGGAGGTGACGCAGCTCGATGCCCAAGGAAACAAGGTGGAAGTGCGCTTTGAAGTAGGACGTCTGGAGGAAGTCCTGCGCTGGGTGCTCAGTTTCGGGAGTCAGGCGAAAGTTCTCGCCCCACCCGAACTGGCCAAAATGGTTCGCCACGAAGTGCGAGCCATGCAGAAAAATTGATGGATTCCAGGTGGCGCATTGCCGGGGAAACCGGGTCGCCGGATCGAAGTGGATTGTCTGCCTTTCCCGTCAAAAAAATCGGGATGAATTCCATCTTTATTTTAGGCTGACCCGGTATTTGTCCCACCCCCGGGGGTAAGGTGAGCGCATGTTTCAATCACATTTCGCACTTCGCCACCGTCATTGTTAAACCCTCAACCGCGTGAAAAATCCGCAGGTGGTTCCGGGGCGGGCCAGGCCCCCCATCGTTTGCCTCTGGGCCACCTGCGCCTCGCTGTCTCCCGCTCCATCCCAATTTCCATATCACTCACACCTACTGCCATGTCCAAGCCCCGTAACTCCCGGAAATCCATCGTATCCACCTCGCTGCTCCTCACCATCATGAGGGAACTCGTCATTCCCGCGATTGAGCGGGAAGCAGACCCCGAAAATGATCCTTCGGGCATCGACATCGAGGAACTGGATCCCGAATCCAGCGAAACCCCGACCCTCTGCACCCTCATCAGAGGCCAGCATCTCATTCATGTCTGTCCAATGCCGGTCGATGACATACGAACCAGTCTTCGCTTCTCGTTAATCACCGGCTATCTCATCGCCGATAGTCCATCCGACGCAATCCTCATTGGAAACCTGTTGGATCCCACGCCCTTCCATGTCCGAACCGACTGCGACCTCGGGTTGTATGGCCGACTGACCGTCAGCTGCGACCTCATCGTGCGAGCTGATGACGGACCATTGGTTGAACGTCGTCTCGGCGAACTTCTGCAACTTGCTGACGATCTTAACTGGTTTTTCCCACTGCGGCTGCCG
>CAYRLT010000606.1:0-1924 GCA_964425095.1 uncultured Luteolibacter sp. | reverse complement strand
CCCCGGCATCCGCCTCTACGGTCCCACCGATCGCTCCGGCTCACTCTCCTTCAACATCGAAGGCCTCCACCACTACGACATCGGCACCCTACTCGATCAAATGGGCATCGCCGTCCGCACCGGCCACCACTGCTGCCAGCCACTCATGAAACGCTTCGGCATCACCGGCACCATCCGCGCCTCCTTCGCCCTCTACAACACCCAAGAAGAAATCAACACCTTCGCCCAATCCCTCGAAAAAGCCGTTGGGATGCTTAAGTGAAGATACAGGAGATTGTAAATTGGGAGATTGTGTCAAATCGCTCTTCTCAACTTCGGAGTTCGGATTGAATCACACCCGGGCCTGTTTTCGGTAGGCGGCGGGACTCGCGAGCATCCGGCGGGTGAACATCTTCGAGAAGTGATACCGGTCGGAGAAACCAAGTTGCGTCGCGATCTGGTCAATACTGTCAGAGCCGAACGCCAACAGCATCGTGGCGTTGGCGATGCGGCGTTCGAGGATGTACTGGGCGGGCGTCTGGCCTAGGTGTTGGCGAAAGAGACGCACAAAGTGATCTTCGCTAAAGTGACAGAGCCGTGCCAGTTGCGCATTATTCATCAATGTGCCGAGGTTCCCTTCGATGTACTCCTGCGCAGCGGCGACCGGGTGAAGCGCGGCCGGCAAGGCGTCGAACCGAAGTTGCGCGAGCGCCGCGTAGACCAACGCCTTCGCCTGGAGGATTGTGGTCGGTGTGTTTTCCACGAGTCGCTCGGCGCTTGCGATCAGATGCCGGTCGTGAGGGAGGGTGAGCGGTTTCTGAAATAAACGTTGGATGGTAACGCCGGTCACACCGATGATGTCGAAGTGGATGTGGAGGTTGCCAACCGTGCGGGTGTTGCGGTAGGAGAACCGGACCCAAGCAGGCACGAGGTGAATGCGTCCGGCGGACAGAGGATACCTCGAACCATCATCTAGCACGAGTTCCGCACCGTCCGTGTCGTTGAGGTAGAGACGCCAGTAGCCGCTGCATACGTCGCGGGCGTTCCATTTGCGATCAATCGTGCATCGCGTGGCGATGAAGACTTTGGCAAACAACTGATCGGCGATGGCATTTGGCAGCATGTCGGTATTTGATACAAAGGGAGCGCTCCCATGCATAGACAAAAAACAGGCCTTCATGGATAGTGTGTGAACCATGACAACAAACACAACCAAGCTGGCATCCATGGAATTCGGCGGCAGCCTGACCGCGGAGCAGATCGAGTTCTACAACTCACAGGGTTACTGCATCCTCGAGAACCTGCTGACGGACAAGGACCTCGAGGCGTGCCGTGAAGCGATGACCCAGAAGGTGGATCAAATCGCAGCCGACTTACTCGCCAACGGCAAAGTCTCGGACGTGCTGGCCGACCGGCCGTTCAAGTACCGCCTGGCCGAGCTCTTTGCCGGATTGAGTGACGCGGACTTCCTGAAATACGGACGCGGTTGGCGGGATCGGATCGACGGCTATTTCGTGCTGATGAGCAACCCGAAGATTCTCGATGCAGTGCAGTCTTTGATCGGGCCAGAAATCTTCTCGAACCCTGTCTACAACGTCCGCCCCAAAGTTCCGAAGGTCGCGGCGGGTGCCGTGCCATGGCATCAGGACAAGTCCTACTGGCCTGACGCGAACTCGAACCCGGTCATCACCGTCTGGATTCCACTCGTGGACGCCACGGAGGAGAATGGATGCATTCATCTGATTCCCGGCACCCAGCGTCAGAGGGTCGTCGAACATGAGGTGGAGACGTATTCCGGAACCGGTTTCCTCGCGTTGCCGGAGACGGTGACCAAAGGCAGGAACGTGCTGCAGCTCCCCATGACAGCCGGCAGCGCATTGCTTTTCAACGACCGCCTGCTCCACATGTCCACGCCGAATAATTCCGACCACGTCCGCTGGAGCGT
>CAYRLT010000605.1:0-4886 GCA_964425095.1 uncultured Luteolibacter sp. | reverse complement strand
CCGCGTGGCGCTTGGCCTCAGCGAGGGAAACACCGACGCGTATCTCAGTGCTTCGGAGCAATATCAAACCGGTTTCCGGGAGCATGCGGAGCAGAACAACCAGCGCCTGTTCGGCAACTTCGGCTGGCGGCTTTCAGACAGTGCCGAGACCCGGTTCTTCATCACCGCCGTCCGTTCCCGGTCCGAACTTCCCGGCAGCTTGACGAAGGCCGAGCTGGACGACGATCCCTCACAGGCGGATGAGTCGCTCTTCGGGGCCGTCGCCTATGACAACCGGCGCGACTTCGAGCTCTATCGAATCGCGAACAAGACCACGGTAAGAAACGGAAACGACACCATCGAGTTCATCGTCGCATTCACCTACAAAGACCTGGATCATCCGATCACGCCTTTCGTGGGAGTGATCGACCAGCTCTCGAACGATACGCTGCTAGGCGCGGTTTTCACCCGCGAGGGGCGTCTCCTCGGCCGTGACAACCGCGCGCGGGCTGGCGCGTTTCTCACCCGTGGGACCATCGACGCGGCCACGTTTCAAAACAACTTCGGCAAACGCGGAGCGCGGACCTCAAGCGCGGACCAGACAGCGACTAACATCGAGGGCTTTGTGGAAGACCAACTCGCGTTGGGCAGCGGATTCACGGGCATTGCCGGGGCCGCCGCCGCCAGCAACCGCCGCGAGAACGAGCAGCAATCAGGATCCGCAGCGAGTTACGACCGCTCGTATGAAAGCGTCATGCCCAAGATCGGCCTGCGCTGGGACAGGAGGGATTTCCAGGTCTTCGCAAATGTCAGCGGCAGTTACGAGCCCCCGTCCTTCTCGGAAACCAATGGTGCGCTCACGCCGAACGAGGCGCAGACGGCGAACACCATCGAACTTGGAACCCGTGGCCGTCATGCGAATTTCCGCTGGGACGCGGCCATTTACGCCTCGGCGGTGAAGGATGAATTCCTCGCCCTGAACGATAGCGCCGGAACGCCGTTAGGGACGACCAACGCGGACCGGACGAGCCACCGGGGCGTCGAGTTGTTCGGCGAGGTCGATCTGTTCGGCTGCGCGTTGGGGGACATGGCCGAAAACCGGTTGTTCCTCCGTGGCATGTGGACATACGGCCGTTTCAAGTTCGACGACGACTCGACCTACGGCGACAACACCATCGCCGGACTCCCGCCGCATCTGATCCGCGGCGAATTGATCTGGGAAAACAAGGCGGGCTACTACGCCGGGCCGACGGTCGAATGGGTGCCGGCGAAGTCGTATGTCGATCACGCCAACACGCTCAGCGCCGATCCCTACACGCTGCTCGGCTTCAAGCTCGGCCGCAGGTTGAAAAACGGCTGTTCGTGGTTCATCGAGGCCAAGAATCTCACCGACGAGCGATACGCTGCCACCACCGGCGTCGTCGCCAATGCCGGCGCGGATCCGGCCAACAAGTCCCGCAGCTTTCTTCCTGGCGACGGGCGCGGCATCTTCGCCGGGATCGAGTGGAATTGGTGATCTGGGATGCTAGGAATTCCATTTGAACGACGGCCGAACCCTGGTTCTCGAATACACCTGACCCCGCCCGGCAATCTCAAAAAACGGCTGCCAAAAGAAATCTTGGAAAAGCGGTCTAAAGAACTAAGCTGGCGGCGTATGAAAACCGCCGTAATATCTCCCAATCCCGCCAGATCTCGGCGTTTTGCGGAGCATTCTTCCTTTCAACGTTTCAGCTCAAACCAAACTCCCCTTTTCCCCGCCTCCGGTCCGGCCACCAGCTCTTTCAGCGGCCTTCACCCCAAAAGCAAATTCCTAGCAATAAAGTTCCTGCGCCTGACCATGGTGCCCAGCCCTTGAGTTCTGGCCATGCAAGCAATTCCCTATTCTTCTCTCATTCACCCGGCCCATACCGAAATACCTACTGACCCTGCATCCGTTGGCAGTGTGGAGGATGCTTTGTCGACCGAGGCACTCGAACACATGGCCCGGCTGGCCTGGCGGAACAACGCGCGCTGCATTGGGCGCTTATTTTGGGAAAGCCTACACCTCTTCGATGCGCGCACGGCTGACACCCCGGACGAGGTATTTGAGGCCTGCGTGAGGCACCTTGAGTATGCGTCCAATGGCGGTCGCATCCGACCGGCGGTCACGGTTTTTGCCTCAGCGGCTCCCGGAGAAAAGGGTATCCGCATCTGGAACACCCAGCTCATCCGTTATGCCGGCTACCGCGCAGGGGACGGAAGCGTTTTAGGTGATCCGGATCAGGTCGCGTTCACGACGCGGGTGATAGAAATGGGCTGGCAGCCACCGCGTGACCGTTCCGCCTTTGACGTGCTGCCACTGGTGGTGGATTTCCCCGGCCACGCGCCACGCTGGTTCGAACTGCCCGGGCATGCCGTGCTGGAAGTGCCTATATCGCATCCCGAATTCGACTGGTTTGCCGACCTAGGTCTGAAATGGCATGCAGTACCCGCCGTCTCCGACCGGGCGCTGGTGGGAGGTGGCCATCGTTTCACCGCCGCGCCGTTTAGCGGCCATTACATGGGTACCGAGATCGCGTCGCGCAATTTTGGCGATGAGGGGCGCTACAATCTGCTGCCTGTCATCGCCGAGCGCATGGGGATCAATCGTTATAAGCGCAGCATACTGTGGAAGGATCGCGCCTTGGTGGAGATCAACACCGCCGTTCTGCATTCATTCCAAAAGGCGGGAGTGGTCATTGTCGATCACCACACCGCCTCCGTGCAGTTTATGCAACATGTGGCCAAGGAGGAACAATGCGGCCGCAAGGTGCCTGGCGACTGGTCGTGGCTGGTGCCGCCGATGTCCGGCTCCGCCTGCCCGGTCTTCCATCGCCGTTACGACAATGTCCACGCCGAACCCGCCTACGTTGAACAGGGGTGACCAACCGCTTCTCCTCATCCGCGAGCATCGCTTTGCCACTCGCGAGTTATTCCTCACTCACATGAGCAATCATGATGGCTGCACGGTGGTGCGCGGCGTCCTTGCGTCGGGCGGACCAGCGATAGACGCATTACACGTGCCCCGCGTGGTCGAAGGCGAGGGAAGGGTATTGGCCCCCAGCGTGTGCTCTTCGCTTGCTCTTAAAGCACCGGCCAGAGATGGTGCTATACTTTACGTATAGCACAAAAACTTGACGCCAGCTGAGCGAGCGGCAAAGTTTGTTGTGTTATGAATATTTCCCTACCGCCACGGTCCATGAATCACACTCTTCTCACCATGGTCATGGCCATTGGAATGACCTGGCACTCCTCTGCGGCCGATTCTGTTCCCGGGCGCATTCTGGCATGCCCGTCCGACTCGGCATCCGAGGATGCGGTTCAAAAGTCGTTCAAAGGATCAGGGGCACGCGAGGTCGGGCGCCTGCACCAAATCAACGTGCGCGTCCTAGAAGTTCCGAAGGCCGCCGAGGCCCGCGTCATCGCCGCCCTCTCGAAAAATCCGAATTTCGAATTTGCCGAACCGGACTACATCGCACATGTCATCGTCACGCCGAACGATCCGTATTACGCTTCGCAGTGGCATCTCCCGAAAGTCGGCGCGCCTGCCGCATGGGATGTGACAACCGGCAAAAGCACTGTTGTGCTGGCGGTGGTTGACACGGGAGTGGACTCGACTCACCCGGATCTCATGGGCCGCGTGCTGCCGGGCTACGATTTCGTGAATGCCGACAGCGATGCGAGCGACGACAACGGTCACGGCACGGCGGTGGCAGGAACCGCCGCGGCAACCGGGAACAACGGGGTCGGGGTCGCCGGCGTGGCATGGGCCGTGAGCCTCCTTCCGGTCAAGGTGATGGCGGCGGATGGCAGCGGGTCCACATCAACTATCGCCAACGGAATCAACTACTCGGCCGATCGCGGCGCGCGGGTCATCAACCTCAGCATGGGCAGCACACGCTCATCGCTCACACTGCAGAAGGCGGTTTCCTACGCTTATACAAAGGGCTCTGTCCTCATCGCCGCGGCCGGCAACAATGGCAACAGCACCCCGTTTTTTCCCGCAGCCTATACGCAGGTCGTGGCGGTTTCCGCCCTCAACAGTGCCGACGCGTTGCCCATATGGTCGAACTACGGCAGCTACGTTGACCTTTCTGCGCCGGGTGAAGCAATCACCACCACGTGGCCGGGTGGCGGCTACATGACCATATCCGGCACCTCGTTCTCAAGCCCGCTGGTCGCCGGTGTGGCCGCTCTCGCGCTCTCCCTCAAGCCGACTCTCACCAATGCGGCGGTCGTTTCGCTGCTCACCTCGACGGCCGATGATCTGGGCACGGCCGGGTATGACATTTACTTTGGGGCCGGCCGTGTGAACGCCGCCAAGGTTGCTGCTGCGGCCGTTCCGGTGTTTGACGCCACCGTGCCCGTCACCGCTGTGACGAACCCGAAAGAGGGCGCGTCCATAGCCGGCTTGAGATCCGTCGCCGTATCCGTCGCCTCCAGCGATAACGTGGGAGTGACAAAAACCGAGCTCTATATCAACGCCAAGCTCGTCTCCACCTCCACATCCGGTAACTTCACCTACAACTGGAACACCTTCAAACTCGCTGTCGGGGCTTACAAACTCCAGTCGAAGGCTTATGATGCCGCCGGCAATTCCGCGCTGTCGGCGCTGATCACCGTCTATCGATGATTCCTCTCAGTCGGAACGCGCCAGCGAGCGCGGGAGCAATGCCACGCAGGACCGGGGAGATGGGGCAACAGGTTATGGGCTCAAGGCAAACACGATCAATCCGGACATTTCTGTCGGGGATCGGTGTGGAAAACTATGAATAGATCCCGCCCCAGACTTTCTTCAGACGGGCGATGGAGTCACCCCAGGGAGCCTGTTTGTAGATCCAGACCCGCACCCAGCGTATGAAACGCTGTGTCCGCTGAGTGGCTCTAGT
>CAYRLT010000604.1:0-3413 GCA_964425095.1 uncultured Luteolibacter sp. | reverse complement strand
GACTCGTTGAGGCGGTCGATCGCCAATGTCAGACGTTCGGCATAATAACCGATGGCCCACCAGCGAAATTCCGGAGCCACCGAGTGGAATGCATCGGCTTGGAATGGAGTCCGGTTGGCAATCAGCTTGGTTAGAATCGCGCGGCTTTGCGGGTCGTTCATTGGCGCGCTGGAAATCCGTTTCGCATATTCATCCGCCGCGCGGACCAGATCTTTGGGCGAGTCATTCCAGTCGGTCCCAGTCGCTTTCAGCAATGCTTGGATCGCCTCGATTTCGGCGGTCCTTCGTTCGCCCGGTTCCCGCTGGGCTTGCGCCGCAGTCTCGCGCAACGCCACGGCTTGGCCCACCAGCCATGTTTTGGCATTGGAAAACCCCTCCTTTTCCCGCCAGTGCTTGGGCTCGGCGACGAGTTGGCCGTCCAGTTCGAAGACCAAGGCCGGGTGTTTTGCGGCGACAAGCGCGTCACTCAGGCTCTGATGGCAGGCGACACATTGATTCGCCCGTTGGTAGGCGCTGGCCAACGGCCGCATGCCGAGCTGTGCAAGCGCGTCTTTCGGGTAATCGGGGCGGGTATGTGAAAGCAGCCATTTTTCCTCCGGCCCATGGCAATTGGCGCAGGAGACACCGCTCTCAACCTTGCGCCCTTCGGGAGGCGCCACGAGGCTGGATGGAGAAACTTGAAGCATCGGGGAATGGCAGACCGTGCAGCTTGGTGATTCCGCGGCGTTTTCAATTCCAAGCTGTCTGGCCATCGCTTTGGAGCGCCCGTTGGCCAGGGTGGCGGATGCTTCGAAATGCGGGTCATAACGTTTCCAGATGTTGTAGGCACCACGATCAGGTCCCGCGCCGCCATGGCAACCGCTGGTCATACAAGTCTCCGAACCCAGCACTTTTGACTTAATCAATGGCTCTCCCGCTCCGACCTGCGCAAGGCAGCCGGAAATCACAACAGTTAAGAATCGTTGACCCTTTCTCACTCGGAAGGATTTTTAGGGTCTCGATGTGCGCTGCGGCAAGCTAATACAACCTAGGCGGAATTGGCGAACGGTGAAAATCGTGCTCGCAAATCCAAGATAAATTTTCCCAAGCTACTCCATGCACCGTTCCCGAAGCAGCCTGCTCCAATTCAATACCAGAAAAGCCCACCACTGATGCGTGGTTCCGAAAATTCATCCATCGCTTTAAGAATGTGAATTACGAAATCTTGTTACGTTCGGCATTTTCAAGCCCCCTCCTCACGATCGGATGGATCGGTGGCGCCCTTTTGCTGGGATATATCGCCACTCAATGGTGGGCGCTTGTCTCGAGGCATCGTTTCGAGACAAAGCGGAGCCGTCTTGAGCTCGATGCGCTCCATCAAAAAATCCAGATCCTGAACCTCAAGGCGCAAGCGGCGCCGGAATCCGCTTGGAATGGATACCGCAAGTTCACCGTTGCGAGAAAAGCGGAGGAGTGCGAGGACACCTGTTCATTCTATCTCACGCCCCACAACGGCAGGCCGCTGCCACCGTTCAAGCCCGGCCAGTATCTAACATTCGAACTGCATCCCCCGAACGCGGGCAAGCCCCTGGTTCGTTGTTATTCGCTCTCGGATGGCGCTTTGAGTGACGACCATTACCGGGTCACGATCAAGCGCGCATTGCCGCCGACGAACGAACCCGGCATACCGGCGGGTATTGCTTCAAGCTACTTCATCGAGCACGTGAAGGAAGGCGACATCCTCAACGTCAAGGCTCCCGGCGGCCGGTTCTTCCTGGACGTCGAGGTTGATCGCCCCGTGGTGCTCATATCCGGCGGCATTGGCATCACGCCGATGCTGGCGATGGCCCGCTACCTGACGCACATCAAAGACAACAGGGAGATTTACTTTTTCTTTGGCTGCCGCAACAGCGTTGATCAAATGTTCCGTGACGAGGTCATCGAATTGCAGAAAGCCAATTCCAACATGCGGCTCCACATCTGTTACAGCCGTCCGCTAGAAAAAGATGTTCCGGGGGAGGCTTATCATCACGAAGGCCGCGTGACGAACGATCTGTTGAAGCGGATTTTGCCTTCTAGCAATTACGAATACTATCTGTGTGGTCCAGGGCCATTCATGGATACTTTGGTCAATGGCCTGTATGATTGGGGCGTGCCGAAGAAGGATGTGAAATTCGAAGCCTTCGGCCCGGCCACCGTCAAGAGCGGCCCGAAAGATGCCACGGCCAAATCCGAATCAGCCGACCAGGCGGTGATCCCGATCGAGTTCGCCCGTTCCGGGAAAACGGTGCCATGGGATTCGGAGATGGCGAACCTGCTTGAATTTGCGGAGAAAAACGGCATCACCACTATTGAGGGAGGTTGCCGTGCCGGCAGTTGCGGGTCTTGCCTGGTGGCGATCAAACAAGGCAATGTCGAATACGTTCTGGAACCTGGTGATGCCCCGGAAGAAGGCACCTGCCTTAGCTGCATCTGCCGGCCAACAGGGAAAATGGTGATTGATGCCTAGAGCGATTCATATGGCAATATCCGACAAGAATCTGGCAAGCATCACTCGCCAAGCGGCGCGCCCGAAGCGATGGGACGATCCGCTGGATCCCTCGATGAGCGAGGCCACGCTGGACATGCTGCTGGCAACGGAACCGTTCGCCAGGATGAATGAGAGCGCGTTTCCTGCCGGCACGCCCTTGCGTGAAATCTTGCGGGCGGACACAGCGGTGCGCGAATACAGCGCCGGAGAAATCGTACTGCGCAAGGACGACTACGGCACCTCAGCCTTCCTGGTTTTGGAGGGCGAAGTCGAGGTGGTCCTGCGTCCGGAAATCGACCCCCAACTTCTTGGCCGCACACCAAGTGTCAAAAAGAGTTTTTTCGGACGCTTCGCGCAATTGTGGAACAACCACCCGGAGCCCGAGGGATGGAGTAAAAAATCCCCGCGCGCGGGTGACAATCTGAGTGGTTCCCTCAACAAAAACCGTGGTTCGGTCTATTTGCAGGATTATCCGCAGATTGTTGCCGATGCGCAAACCGCCGTTCTGAGGAAGGGCCAGATGTTCGGGGAAATTTCAGCTCTCAGCCGCATGCCGAGAACCGCGACCGTGGTGGCATCCACGGAGCAAGTCCGCCTGCTGGAATTCAGTTGGGAAGGACTGCGGGACCTCATGCGCCATGATCCCGCGCTGAAAAATCAGATCGATCGAATTTATAGGGAAAACTCGCTGAAAATCTTCCTGAGGAATCACCCGCTTTTCAGCCACTTGGATGAATCCGGTTATGAGCATTTGTGCCAGGAGGCGCAGTTGGAAAGTTTCGGCGAATACAATTGGTCCGGCACCTATCTCAGGCTGGCAAAGGACGGCGATCCGGCGACATCCCAGAATGAACCGGTCATCGTTAGAGAGGGCGAGTATTGCAATGGCATCTACATGATTCGC
>CAYRLT010000603.1:0-1619 GCA_964425095.1 uncultured Luteolibacter sp. | reverse complement strand
CGAGAATTTCCCGAAAATCGGTGGCGCGTGTTCCGTTGGCCAACACGATCTTGTCCGCGCCGATCTTCCGTTTGGTGAGAGCGAGCATTTCACGCAAGCCCGCGACCACCGCCTCGGCCTTTTCGCTGCCAACCACCTTCGCCAAAGCCGGAGTGAGCGCCTGCGGCAGTGCGTCCACAAATACCCCGTCTATCGGGCCGCGCTTCATTTCGTTTGCGATTACGTCCGACCACCACTCGCGGAACGCCGCGTTCGAGGGATCGGGCCGGGGCGTGCCCGAAGTATGTTTGACGATCTCGCCGCCCGCCGTGCGCAGCGTCCACTCCGGGCGATAGGTGTTGTACGCCTCATAACCACCCCAGTTGATGAAGGCATTGAGATAGAAGAGCACCTTGACCGACGGATTGCGCTGCTTGATCCGCCGCGCCGTGTCCGCCACGCCCGCCTCCGTGCTGCCGTGTGCGCTGGCACCGTGCCCCTTTTCCAACGCGACCAGAACGCTGTGCTTCGCGAGGAAATCAATCTCCGCATCCGTCATGTTGCCACTGCGCTTGCCAAAATGAATATTCAGCGGCACGCGGTCCCAATTGGCCGGTGGAGGCACGTCGGCGGCGTGTAGAACTGCCAGCGGCGCGAGCAGCAGAACGGCGAGGAGCGTGAGGGTGTGTTTCATGGTTTTAATCGAAGTTACCGACTGAGGCTTCTGGCATTTTACTCGGCAAAGGTGAGAGCGAGCTTGTCCAGGATCGGCTTGGCGGCGTTCTCGGTGGTGTCGGTGGTTTTCAACTCGATTTGAAAACCATACCCAGCCGGCAGCTTCGATAGATCAATTACAGCCGGTGCCTTGGCGACCTGTTTGGAGAATCCGGGGATGTAATCGTATTTTTCACGGACCTCCTGCCAGGGCGTCCACTCGTTGATTTCACCATCGTTGTCGGTATCCACCCCCACCCTCGCTTCGACGCGTTCCACCCAAGGTCCGGGGCTGATGTAATCGTTTTTCGTCTGGTTGATCAGATAGAACCGGCCTTCGGCGAAGCAAATATCCGGGTCGGGATGGCCGCTGCCGAAGCTACCGCAAAAGGCGAACGGCTTGTTGATGTCCGCGGAGGTGAACCGCGCGATGCTCATGGCTTTCGAGCCCGCCGGTTCGAAGTCGCTAAAGAGATAATATTGCCCACCGATCGAGATCGCCGCCCAATCGCCATAGGCATTTTGATCAGGCTCGTGGATCTCATACTCGGCCACATTTGACGGGAAGTTTTGCGGGTCCTCTTTAGTCCAATGAGGGTGCTTGAACGTGCCCATCTTGCCGGTCGGCTTGGTGCGTTGATCAACGGGCGGCGCCAAGATTTTGAAGTCCCCCAAACCATCGGGGCTGACCGCATGGCTGGCCAGTGGAGAATCCCAAGCATGCTTGGAGGCATCAATGGGACTCCAGTCCTCGGAGATCAGATGGAACTTGCCATCCAAATCCCGAATGATCGCGCAATCCGACCCATGGGACGGATCATCGAAGGCCATCCCCATATCCTTGCCGGGCATTCCGTCAGTGAGATCGTCGTCGATAATCAAGTGGGGGTCCTTATCGTTTGGAAAATCATAATACAAATAGGCCT
>CAYRLT010000602.1:0-3787 GCA_964425095.1 uncultured Luteolibacter sp. | reverse complement strand
CGCAGACGGCGTCTAACCCACCCGCATCGAAGGCGGCTTGGACTGCAGGACGCAGGGCTTTGGTACGGTCGCTCAACATTTGGTCGTCATCAATACGCAGGAAATTACTTAAGCTTTCTTAAAGACCTGAATAGTTACCTTCGATTATGGCTGCGGCCACGGTGGCGATGTGGAGGCGATCGAGAAGCTCGGCCATGAATCCACCGGATGGGACCCAGTCCATGCGCCGGAGGTTGCGAAACAGGCCGCCGACGTGGTGAACCTCGGCTTTGTTCTCAACGTTATCGAAGACCCGGCCGAACGGGTGGAGGCATTGCTCGACGCCTGGCAGCATGCTCGTCGAGCTCTACTCGTCTCCACTCTCATCGCCGGGCAGGAGGCCTACGACGACATTCTGACGTATGGCGATGGCGTGCTCACACGCCGCGACACTTTCCAGAAATTCTTCGAACCCGCAGAAATCCATTCGCTGCTCGAAGACACCTTGCACACCGAAGCCGTGCCAGTCGGTCTCGGCATCTATCTGGTCTTTCGGGACACCGCCGATCTCCACGACTTCCTCGCCCAACGCTCACGTCGTTTCATCGACTGGGAATCCCTCTCACGAAAGCTGGGCTTGCTCCGCGCTCTCAAAACGAAACGCGATCCCTACGACACTCACCGCGAGCTGCTCGATGCCTATTGGGAATCCGTGCTGGAACTCGGCCGCATGCCGCGTGACGAGGAATTCGACCGCCTCGCCGAAATCCGCCAGGCCTGCGGCTCGCTGCCACGCGCCCTACAACTCTTCATCGATCGCTTCGGCGAACCCACTTTCAACGCTGCACGCCAGCGACGAAAAGAGGACCTTCTGGTGTTTGTCGCCGCCGCCCAGCTCCGCAGCAAGATTCCATTCAATCAACTCTCTCTCCGCCTGCAGCGCGACCTCCGCTCGTTCTTCGGCAGTTACGCCAATGCAGAGGAAAAGGCCCGCGAACTCATGTTCGCGGCCGGCGATTCGGACGAACTGGAAATCGCCGCCGCCCAGCTCGACTTCGGTTTCCTTGATCCTAAGGAAGGTCACTTCACCGTCCACCGTAGCCTGCTCGACGAACTCCCGGTCATTCTTCGCGTCTACGTCGAGTGTGCCGCTCGCCTCTATGGCAATCCCCGCGAGGCCGACCTCATCAAGATCCACCTGCATTCGCGGAAACTCACCTTCCACTACTACCGGGACTTCGACAAAGCCCCGCTTCCCGAGCTGCTCACCCGGATCAAGATCGATCTCAGGCGTCTCTTCGTCACCGTGATCGATCACACCAACGGAGCCGAACACCAGCTCCTGTTTTTCAAAGAACGTTTCCTTGCCAAGGATCACCCGGATCGTCCAAAGATGGACCGCTTCAGCGCCAAGCTCCGTAAGCTCGGCCTACGCGAGGAAACCATCGGTTATGGACCGTCGAAGGAAAAGTGGAATTCTCGAATCCAGCCAATTCCCTGAGAACCAAAAAGCTCGTGATCACCCTAAATTCCACTCGTCAGCCCGGCATGATCGTGCTTTGTTTCCCCTGTGCCTAAGGAAAAGTCCAACAATCCCCGGAATGATGATCGCAAGGCGGAAATTCGGATCATTCGCGATTTTGCAGACAAGTTGATTCGTGAAGGCAAGGCCAAGGAGTTTCTTGTCGAGCACGGATTTGTGAAGCAAACAGGCGGCCTCACGAAGCGCTACGGCGGATGAGAATTCCGGGCTTGGTTTTGGGCTATCACGGCTGCGATCGGGATGTCGCGGAAGCCATCCTCGATGGCAAGGCCGAAGTCCGATCCAGCACCAACACATACGACTGGCTTGGATCAGGTGCGTATTTTTGGGAAAATAACCCAGGAAGGGCGCTTTCATGGGCCAAATTGCTCGCCCGATCAAAATCCCAAAAAATCAAAACTCCCGCCGTTGTTGGCGCAATCATTGATCCGGGAAACTGCTTGGATCTCACCGAGGAATCGAGCTTGGAACTTGTGAAAGCGGCATTTGAGGGATTCCGCCGTCTGAGTGAGATCACTGGCGAACCACTCCCGACCAACGAACCTGGCTACAAAGGTGACGCCGACTTGGTAAAACGGCATCTGGATTGCGCTGTTTTGAACTTTCTCCATGAGACACGTGGAGCTGAGGAGCTTCCTCCGTATCACGCGGTGCGTGCTCCATTTTTCGAAGGTGGAGAGCTTTTTGAAGGCTCCAAGCTTTCGGAAAAATGTCACGTCCAGTGGTGCGTCCGCGATCCAAAGCGCAGCATCATCGGGTATTTTCGTCCAAGGGACCCGGAGGCAACAGAGGCCTGATGACGAACCATCGCAATCCCGATCTGGATAAAATCCGGCCGCGGGCTATGATTTACGTATGACAGTCACTCTTCCGCCCGCGCTAAATCAGCTTGTGGTTCGTCTTGTCCACACCGGTCGTTATGCCGACGAAGGCGATGTCGTCCGTGAGGCACTGCGCGTGCTTGAACGGCAGGAGTTCGATGAATCACCTGCCCTTGAAGCGGCCATCCTGGAAGGCGTTGCTTCTCCGCATCAGCCCTACAATGCCTCTGTCATGGATCGCATCCGCCAGAACGCACGCTCCGTTGCATGAGCTTGGAAGTGTCTACTGGAACACTCCAAAAAGTGGCTGTGGCGTCTCGCCGCAGGCCGTCCAAGGAGCGTCTCGCTCCGAGTCTTTTTCTTCCCTGAGGCAGTGAACTAGGTCCCTAGCCCGCGTGAGAGGGTTCCAAGATGAAGGGATTGGCAACGGACCGACGTCCAAACTCGCGCATCAGGCGGGCGTCATCAGGAGCCTTCTGAGTTTTCGCCAAATACTCCTGAACGTTCGCTTGGCCGAGACTCGGAACGCGGAGGGCAAAAAACGGCCAGAGCTGTTGTGCACGGTATTCCCGATCCACATGGGGAAAATCGATGATCGGAGCCACCTTGGATTGATCGCGGAATGCCTGCGAATACGAGAAAATCCATTCCCCGCCTTCCATGCGCAGGGTACCTACTTCCAAGGCACCAAGGAACAGACGGAAGGAAATTCCGGATTCCACTGGCTTGGAGACGCCTCGACGCCAGTCGAAGCGGCGTTGTAAATAATCGAGCATTTCTTAGGAGACTTCAGGGGGTTGCAACCGCTTCGTGGAACAACATAGCACGGCGGTCAAGGCATCGTTGGATAAATTCGATCCTCAGGGGACTCATCAAGCCGTGAAATTCAGTGGCGAACAAGTGCTTAATCCTGACAGAGAGTCGGTCAACCGGTATTTCCTTTAGGATACGGCCGAGTTCCGGGCGGCTTGTCGAAATCGCCCGCATGAGGTCGAAATGATTCGGTATTCCTGTTCCATCCCAGCCCGTCTTGGGGAAACACCGCTGGACGTATTTTTCCTGGTGCCCGTCGCGTCTGGGTCGATCCCGGGCGATTTCAGCGAGCCTCGCTTCGGTGGTGTTCCAGTAAAGGGCGCGGGCCGTGTCATAGATTGGCGAGAACCGGGGCTCCCGTTGGGTTTGGACATCCAGAATGACACCCCAGTTGTAAAAGTGGCGGTCATTGTTGCCGACGATGGCATCGAAAGCCAGAAGGCGCGTGAAATCCGCCAGCAGCCCCTCCCAGTGTCTGGGGAACCGGCTTTTCAATGCCTCTTCGTAACTATTCAGGTCTTTAAGAAAGCTTAAGTAATTTCCTGCGTATTGATGACGACCAAATGTTGAGCGACCGTACCAAAGCCCTGCGTCCTGCAGTCCAAGCCGCCTTCGATGCGGGTGGGTTAGA
>CAYRLT010000601.1:0-3670 GCA_964425095.1 uncultured Luteolibacter sp. | reverse complement strand
ATCTCCTATCTCTTTCCCGCACCCCGCCACCATAGCTTAATTTAGCTCTTCCGTGGCCGGACTTTCGGGTCCGCCTCAGTTTCAAAAACAATTTCCCTCCAAAGGAAGTCGCCACCAACTTGTAAAAACCTCGCCAGGCGTGCTGGTTCCATTGCTCCGGCGGGATTTTCCGGAACTGTTGTTCGGCATCCACGACGCCCACAAGCGCCCGTTGAAACTCATCAACGAAGGGATGAATACCGTTATGAATCGGCGTTTGGAAAACCGGGAATGCGCTGAGTTCAGCCAGGCTCAGATAGCGTATGCCGGGATCAGACTCCCATGCGGCCAGTGTGAAAGTTTCAGTTTCCACCCTCTGCCAGGATACGGGCAACTCCTCACAACAGACCGCGACCAGAGTCAATCCGTCGTCGCCCCAATACCCTGCGCGCTTCCCGTCTCTCCCGTCATCCGGGGCCTGCGTATCGGAGAGAAGCAGGGCATGCGTCCCGTTCACCCGGAGAAAACACACTTCCTCCCACACCGATCCGTAGTGTTTGACGAACTCGACATGAGCGAATGAATCTATCTTAGCGCCGCCGATCCCGCACATCAGCGATTGAAGCATCGTGACGCCCGCCAAGTGCAACTCTTCCGAAACCTGCTTATACCGGGGATCCGCCCAAGCACAAAGCCAGTAAAGAAACCCGGTCACATTGGGTGAGTGGTGTGGAACAAATGCGAAGAGATTCGGAGCGGCAGGAGATGAATGATTCACGAATTGCAATTTAAACCCCGATCCCGGACAAAAGCTGTCCTAGTTGAATGATAGAAAAAATTCTCACCGCGGACTAATTCTGGCCGGGATCGTCCGCTAAGTTTCTATCCATCGAATTTAATTCGAATACAAACGCACCAATTCCATGCCAAACTACTACTGCAAACACTGTGGCCAAAATCTTCAAGCATCAGCCGGCGATATGATTAGACATTGGATTCAATCACCGCCAGCAACTGCCTTGCCCGGCTAACTGCCATGAACCAGGAGAAGTGGTCGTAATCCGTGGCGAGGTCTTTGTGGGGAGGCATGCCGATAAGGATGACCGCCTTCGAGTCGAGGCCCTTGGCCTTGTGGATGGAGGTATGGCGGATGCAACCGGGACTGTCCTCTTCTTCAGTGCATTCCCGCAGATTGCGTCCGGCGAGAATGCGGCGGTTACCGAGCGGGCTTTTGGATATGTCAGACTGGGAGTGGAGGATGAGCACATCCGAGGGATCGCAAAGACCCGACCTCTTCCAACGCGACAGGATAGATTCAACGAATTCACAAACATCGGTCCTCACGGCAAACGGGTGGACCTCAGGATCCGGGCCCTCTGGGAGATGATCTCCTTGGCCGAGGGCCTCGATCATACCGACAGTGGTGAGACTGGTATGATCGCGGAAAAACTGCCAGAGCGGACGGGTGTAGCGGACAGCAGGTTGAAGCCGGACGTGCGCAGGCTGGGACCAGGCGGCGGTGAGAAGCGATGCGTCGAAGCGTTCGGCGGCGCGGAAAGGAGGTCGCTGGGCGGCATCGTAGAAGATGCCGGCGGGAGAATCCCGACCGTCCTTGAGCAGGAGTTGATAGATATGCCACCAACCACCGGGTTCTGCCGAGGTGGTGTCGATTTCAGCATGCCAGCAGGTATCGTGGTCCTGTCCCTCGTCCACGATCAGGGCGGCGAAGGTGGGCCAGCTTTTCCGGAGGGATGGATCGAGGGAGATTTCGAGAACGAGGCGCGGCAGTTCGATTTCGTAGAATGCGCGGAGGGTATCCACGGGGCCATGGGTTGGCGGTGCTGAAACGGGTTTCCCGGCGAGGGAACAAAGTTCGAGAAAAAGCTCCTCCCAGCCGCGGACGACAACCTCACCACATTCGAGTTGGCGGAGTGCGACGATGCGGCGGAGCTGGGCGGTGAGCGCTTTGTTGTAGGTGAGGAAGAGCACGCGCTGGCCGTCGCCTTGACGGGCGTGGCGAAAGGCGAGTTCGAGGGCATGCCAGGTCTTGCCGGTTCCGGTTCCTCCGTGGATGAGGAGTTGGCGATTTTCCGAGAGTTGGTCGAGCAGGGCGAAGCGGGAGGTGAACTGACGCTCGAAGAGCTGCTCAGTGTGATCGACGAAGGCGCGTTTTTCCTCAGGCAGAGAACCTTGGCCGAAGGCTACCAATAAAACGCGCTTCTCCAGCGGGTTTACGGGATTGCGAACACGATTGCCGAAGATCCGCAGCCAAGTGGAGACCCAGTTCTCCAGATCGTTGCCGGTGACGAGCCAACTCCGCGGAATGCCTTGGAAATTCTCGACATCAGTCGGCGCATCGACGCCAGGCACGCACAGCGCTTTAGCAATGTAGGGTGGGTTCCCCTTCACTTGGATGCCGCGGATCACACCCTGCCACTCGTTATTGAGCTGAGAAATCGGATCATCTCCTCCAGCGCCTTCCCAGCGTCCGGTTTCGGGGAAATGCCGAGGCAATGATGATTTCACCTCCAATACCAGCAGTCCGCCTGCGGGGCCAAGGATAAGAAAATCCCCCTCGCGCTGCATCCCTCTGGAGTCCAGATAGTAGTAGCCCCAGATGACAGTCCAAAGATATGGAGATGCATCGAGCGACTTCAAGCGCTCGGCTACCCGGATTTCGGCTTGGTTGCTCGCATGCGGCGGGCGGTGGAGGATCCATTCGATCATGGTTGCAACATGAGAGACCTAGCAGTCGAATTCGGAATGAGCAAGGTCGGGATTGCATCCAGCAAATTCGAACCTGGGATTGAATGAATTTACGCCCCACTCCGACGCCTACACATGATGGCAATACTCGTCCTAGACCTGTTCCTTGCACGGTGATGGTCGGGGCCGTTGGGCAACCCCGGCATGCAACCGACCGCCGCGCCGCATGGGTCATGTGGAACCCTGAGACACGCGTCATAGAACTCCGCAAGACGGAATACAATCGCCTCCAAGCCGCACAGGACATCATGGATGCTGAGCTACCGCTTGGGGCCTCGAGAAAACTCCTGACCAAGGAGGAAGCGGCTTTTTAGTTCGCTAGAAGTGCCGTATCAGCGACTCGGTAGCTCTGAAAAATTTCGGGGAACATTGTGGTTTTATGACATCCGGACGACTTGAGCTAGAATGACGCCATTGCTATCAAGTGGACATAACTCAAAACTCCAAAAACGACCGGCTTGCCAGTGGAACAATGAAACTTGCATGTCCTTCGGGGTGCATCGAAATCACCTACGCGGAACATGAATCAAGAGATGGCCGATTGCTGGTGAGTGTGGATGGCAACCATTTGAACTCGGCCGAATTGTTTGCCCTGGTCGAGAATTTGGGGAGGAAAGAAAAGAATTTGGCAGAAGGCAGAAGACGCTACGCCAATATGGCAATGGCGCATTTGCCCCTCCAGTGCCTGGATCCTGACTCGAATGAATGCGCTACGAGACATGCCGATTCTTGAATCGGCGATTGCCGGATTTATGACAACCCAAGCCAGCTAATCTCCTTGTCTAGCGCACCCGTTTTTGCCATTCTCTCACCGACATCGCGAGAGTCCGCCGTAAGTGGGGACCGGCAACCTAGCAGAGACGCCAAGGTGCTACCGGATCGAAAGATCCGGCATGTGGGAAGGGATCAGACAAACCCTTCCAAC
>CAYRLT010000600.1:0-5334 GCA_964425095.1 uncultured Luteolibacter sp. | reverse complement strand
ACTTATATGAAGGACTTTGGCGAACAGGCTTATTTCCTCAATTTCCCGAGCAAGTTCATCAGCCCCGACGGCAAAGGCCTGTGGCTGTGTTATTCCGCCAATTTCAGTCCCGGTTGGAATGGCGCGGAATTGAAATTCAATCCGCCCGGCGGACGTTATGGCTTGTGTCTTCATGAGGTCAAACTGCTGGATGCGAACGAAAGCCAAGCGCCTGCCGGCAACCCTGTTCGCGAGAAATCGAAATAATGCAGGAAAGTTCATTCCTCTCTTCAGGAACAAAAGCCACACATTCATGAAATCGGACACGTTGCTATCCGCTGCTCTTGCACCCATGTTGCTATTCGCCTGTGTGGGTCTTTCCTTCGCTCAAACGACTTATTCCGATGGCCGGCCATCGGCGGCTTTGCGCATGGATGCAAAAGACCAGGGCGTTGTGCTCAAACACGGTGACGGTCCGGGGCAATGCGACATGCTCGGCGCCCGTGACGTCTGGGCATACGAGGCGGGCGGCACCTACTACATGCACTACGATGGAGCTGGACCGAAAGGTTGGCTGGCGTGTCTCGCCACCAGCACGGATTTGATCCACTGGACCAAGAAGGGGCCGGTTCTGGATTTTGGAAAACCCGGTGAAGAGGATTCGGCTTCGGCATCGTATGGCGTGACCCATTTCGATGGCAAGATCTGGCACATGTTCTATCTGGGAACTCCCCATGTGTCACCTGCTCCAGATTTAATTCCTTCGTTTCCGTACCTGACGATGAAGGCGCAAAGCAAGTCTCCGTCCGGCCCGTGGGTCAAGCAGTCGGAGGTGGTTCCCTTCCGCACGAAGCCCGGAACCTACTACTCCGCCACTGCCAGCCCAGGGCACATCATCCAGCAGGGCGACGAATACCTGATGTTTTTCAGCGCATCAACTGACCGGCCGATCCTCCGCACGCTTGGAATCGCGCGCAGCAAAGATCTCAATAGATCATGGACGATTGATCCGAAACCGATCGTCCCGCTGGAAGAACAGGTCGAGAATTCCTCGCTCTATCTCGAACTGACTAACAAAACATGGTTCCTGTTCACCAATCACATCGGTTTGGATAAAGGGGAATACACTGACTCGATCTGGGTGTACTGGACGGAGGATCTGAACAAATGGAACGCCGCCGACAAAGCCGTGGTGCTTGATGGGAAAAACTGCAAGTGGAGCCGCAAGTGTATCGGTCTTCCCTCGGTGGTCAAGGTGGGCAACCGGCTCGCCATGCTCTATGACGCGCCCGGTGGCGATAGTAAAAGCCACATGAAACGCGACGTCGGCCTAGCTTGGTTAGAGTTGCCGCTTACGCCGCCCAAACCATGATCAACACCCGTAATCCTGAATCACACATCATGAACCACAAATACCCAATGACTGCGCGAAGAACAATGATCGTATGTCTGATTTCAGCCTCGATGTTCGCGGCGATTAACTATGGATTTTCAGCTCCCGCAGATCCGCACACGTCATCCCTCGAGCCTACGGCTGCTGGGAAGAAACCGGCAGCAAAACCCAAGGATCCGGCGCTCATCGATATGGCGGATGTGGAGGGGTTGCCGCGCGTAATGTTGATTGGGGACTCGATTTCGATCGGTTACACCCTGCCGCTGCGGGCGCTTTTGAAGGATCGCGCCAACGTCCATCGCGTGAGCGGAAACTGTGGCGATACGGCGCGCGGCTTGCGCGATCTCGACAAATGGCTCGGAGCCGGCAAGTGGGACGTGATCCATTTCAACTTCGGTCTCCACGACCTGAAATATCTTGATGAAAAAGGACAGTGCGTTCCGCCGGAAAAAGGCAAACAAGTTGCGCCTCTGCCGCAGTATGAGGAGAATTTGCGCCAACTCGTCAAGCGACTGCAAAAGACCGGCGCAAAACTGGTGTTTGCGACAACGACGCCCGTGCCGGCCGGTTCGCTTGGCCGCGTGGAGCACGACGAGCTTCGATACAATGAAGTCGCCACGCGTGTCATGAAGGAAAACGGGATCGCGATTGATGATCTAAGCGCGCTGGCGACGGCAAAGCAGGCGCAGTTGCAGCGTCCGAAGAATGTGCACTTCACGTCGGCGGGTTACGATGCGCTGGCCACCCAGGTCGTTGTCAGCATCACGCAGGCGTTGCCAGCGCCAACGAAACCATGACCGGGACATCGTATGGAAATCCAGTCATGCCGGAGAGTTTGTATCTGGCCCTAATCCGCGAACGTCTGGACGAATCCGCCGTAAAAAATATCGGCTACTAACATCTCTCTGCCGCAAACAAGATGATCATACACATGAAACGCCCAATGAAAATTTTCTCCGGCTACTACGCGGCCTGTCTTGCTGTGATTGCGCTGCTGTCCTGCCTGCCATTGGCACTGGCGGCTGAGAAGGAACTTCGCACTGAGTTTGCCAATCCCCCGCCGCGCTGGCAGTCGCGTCCCCTGTGGTTCTGGAACGGGAAGCTCGATGCGGAGAAGACCAAGGGCATGGTGGCTGACTGCAAGACGGCTGGCTACCACGGCATGGGAATCCTCCCCTGTAAGGGCATGGGGGTTGACTTCATGAGCCCGGAGTTTCTCAAGCAATACAAGGTGGCGGTGGATGAGGCGGGCAAGCTAGGCATGAAGATGTGCCTCTACGACGAATTCTGGTTCCCCAGTGGATCGGCGGGCGGACTGCTGGCAAAGAAACATCCCGAGGCCTTGGGTAAGCGGTTGGACATGCTTGCGGCCGATGTGAACGGCCCCAAGGATTTCATCCAAGCCGTGCCGGAGGGAACCCTGATGGGCGCGGTGGCGATGGCGGCGGCAACTAAGGAACGCCTCGACCTCACCTCTTCCATCAAGGAGGGCACCTTGCGCTGGAACGTCCCTGCCGGCGAGTGGAAGGTGATGATCTTCACCTGCGTGCGCGATGGCGGCGCCGGCCTAGTGGACTACTTGGAGCCGAAGGCGGTGGATGCCTTCATCAAGCTGACCTATCAGGCCTATCATGATGCCATGCCGGAACACTTCGGCACCACCATTGACGGTGCCTTCTATGACGAGCCGGCCTTCTATCATGTTCAGGGCGGCAGGGCTTGGACGGATCGTTTCAACGAACGGTTCACCGAGCGCTTCAAGACAAATCCCATCACGCTCTATCCTGCATTGTGGTTCGACATCGGCCCCGACACCGCTGCCGCGCGCAACGCACTCTTTGGCATGCGCACCGAGCTGTATGCCACCGGCTTCGTCAAGACCATCAGCGACTGGTGTGCCGCCCATCACATGGATCTCACCGGGCACGCCGACCAGGAGGAGGTGGCCAACCCGGTGATCGGCACCGTGGGTGACCTGATCAAATCCTTCAAATACCAGAGCATACCCGGCATCGACCAGGTCTTTGCCTACGGCCGCGCCTCACGCGCCTACAAGGTGGTCAGTTCGGCGGCGAACAATTACGACCGGCCACGGGTGGTGACGGAATGTTATGGCGGCATCAATCTGCCGCTGCCCAATCTCTACAAGGAGGCCATGGACCAGTTTGCCAAGGGCGTCAACACGATGGTGCCGCATGCCGTGTGGTACGATCCGGCGACCATCCGCTTCAAGCCGGACCTTTCACCGGACGCGCCGAAATACGGTCCTGAACTCCCGGCCTACAACCAATACATCGGCCGCCTCCAGCGCCTGCTTCAGGGCGGACGCCATGTCGCTGACATCGGTGTGCTCTATCCGATAGCGACGCTGCAGGCGGGCTCCTGGTTCGGGCCGGGCGATCCTTATAAGGGCTGTGTCGATGTTCCCGAGGCGGATTACATGGAGGTGGGCGAGGCCTTGTCGCTGGGGGTGCGGCGCGACTTCACCTTCGTCCATCCCGAAGTGCTGGAGGAGCGCTGTGCGGTGGATGGCGCCACCATCACACTGAACAACACGGTCAATCACGAACGCTGGCGTGCCTTCATTATCCCGGGCTCTCGTTGTATCAACCTCGCCAGCCTGCGATTCATTAAGAAATTCTACGACCAGGGCGGCACGGTCATCGCCACGACACGGCTGCCTGATTCCTCGGCCGAATCTGGAGCCGATGCCGAGGTCCGCCAGTTGGTAGCCGATATCTTTGGTGATCAGAAGTCCTGCCAGCGCAATGCCAAGGGCGGTAAGGCCTGGTTCCTGCCATCGCCGGACGTGGCGGCGCTTAAAGCCGCGCTTGCCGAGGCGCTGCCTGACGGCGATGTGATGATCGAACAGGATCCCGCGATCAGCGGTGGCAACTTCTCATACATCCACAAAGTGAAGGATGGAAAATCCATCTACTTCTTTGGAAATTCATCCGATACAGAGGTGGACACCTGGGTGGCCTTGCGTGGAAAACATCTTCTCGAAGCATGGAACCCGCACGACGGGAAGATTGGTCCGGCCGATGTCGAACACGTCGTCGGCAAAGAGGGATCCGTCACGCGCGTGCATGTGAAACTCGTGCCTGTCAGCTCGCTCTTCCTGATAGCCGAGGACACGGTGAGTCATGAGCGGAATTGAAAGGAACAATTAAAAAATGAAAACAGCATTATCTATCATATCTGGATTGTGCGTGCTGATGCAGGTTGTGTCTTATGGAGCCGCGAGTGCCTAGTGGGAGGTGTTCGAGACCTCCTATGAGAGCGAGAAAGTTTATCAGAATCCATTCACGGAGGTGGATGTCGATGTGGTCTTCCAGCAGGGGGAAAAACAGTGGAAGGTTCCCGCCTTCTGGGCCGGCGATAAGAAGTGGACCGTCAGATTCGCGCCGCCTGTGCAGGGGAATTACACCTATCACGTCGAATGTACCGACAAGGCAAACACCGGCCTCAATGGGAAAGAGCAGACTCTTTCCGTCGCGGCCTACACGGGCGACAACCCGCTGCTGAAGCATGGTTTCGTAAAGGTGAGTCCGGGAAAGACCACCTTCGAGCATGCCGACGGCACGCCGTTCTTCTGGCTGGGGGATACCTGGTGGAAGAACCTCTGCAAGCGGATGCCTTGGGAAGGGTTTCAGGAACTAACAGCCGACCGCAAGGCCAAGGGCTTTTCCGTGGTGTAGATTGTTTGCGGTCCTTATCCCGATGAAAAATTCTTCGCGCCAAGCCTGGAGAACGAGGGCGGACAGCCTTGCCTCGCCGATGACATGAGTGTGGTCAATCCGAAGTATTTCGATTTTGCGGACAGGCGGCTCAAGCACCTGGCGGATGCCGGCATCGTGCCGGCGATTGTCGGCGCTTGGGGGCGGGGCGACTGCAACAGCATGGAGAAATTCGGGGCTGCCAACATCAAGCGGCACTGGCGCTATCTGGTTGCGCGGTAT
>CAYRLT010000599.1:0-6338 GCA_964425095.1 uncultured Luteolibacter sp. | reverse complement strand
CGCAGACGGCGTCTAACCCACCCGCATCGAAGGCGGCTTGGACTGCAGGACGCAGGGCTTTGGTACGGTCGCTCAACATTTGGTCGTCATCAATACGCAGGAAATTACTTAAGCTTTCTTAAAGACCTGAATAGTTACCTTTTTTGAATCGAACCGAGCAGGTTTTTTCGGACGAGTCGGGGAAATGCGCCACCGCATTTGGAAGTTCCTCAAGGATGATCCACGCGAGGCAAACACTGAAGGCGGCGTGTTTCCCGCCATTTTCGGCACAGTTATCATGACATTGGTGATGAGTTTATTTGTGACGCCCTTTGGTGTGATCGCTGCGATCTACCTGCGGGAATATGCCAGTCAGGGATTGTTTGTCCGCATCGTCCGAATTTGTGTGAACAACCTCGCCGGAGTCCCCTCCATTGTCTTCGGTGTGTTCGGTCTGGCGTTCTTCGTGTATTTCGTCGGCGGATACGTCGATCAGACTTTATTCTCTGACAAGTTGCCGACGCCGACCTACGGCACGCCCGGGATTTTCTGGGCATCTCTCACGCTGGCGCTGCTCACACTGCCGGTGGTTATCGTCGCGACCGAGGAGGCGCTATCCGCCGTGCCGCGCGGCGTGCGTGAGGCGGCGCTCGCCTGTGGTGCCTCCAAATGGCAGGCGATCCAACGGATTGTTCTGCCGGCTTCGCTGCCCGGCATTCTAACCGGCGTGATTCTCGCCATGGCCCGCGGTGCGGGTGAGGTGGCACCTCTCATGCTCGTTGGCGTGGTGAAACTCGCGCCCTCGCTGCCGATCGATGACATAGCGCCCTACATTCACCCTGAGCGGAAATTCATGCACCTCGGTTTCCATATTTATGACCTCGGTTTTCAGTCGCCGGATGCCGAGGCGGCCAAGCCGATCGTCTATGCCACCGCTCTGCTGCTGATCGTTGTGGTGGTCACGCTCAATCTCACCGCGATCCTCATCCGCAACCGCCTGAAGAAACGCTTCGCCGTTAGCAGCTTCTGACATGCCAATAAACCTTCCATTATCCCGGCGCGATTTCATCGAGGTGGAAAACTTCAGTTTCCACTACGGTGAGAAGCAGGCGATTTTCGACATTAGCATGAAGATTCCTGAGCATCAGGTGACCGCGCTGATCGGCCCATCGGGCTGCGGCAAATCGACTTTGTTGCGAAACATCAACCGGATGAACGATTTGATTGAAGGGGTGCGCCATGAAGGCGACATCCGCATTGGCGGCACCAGTCTTTACGATCCATCCGTGGAGGTGATTTCGCTTCGCAAGCGCGTCGGAATGGTGTTCCAGAAATACAATCCCTTCGCCAAATCGATCTATGAAAACGTCATCTTCAGCTTGCGCGTCGCGGGCCGCTCGAAGAAGTCATTGTTGGATGAAACCGTCGAGCGTGCGCTCAAGTCCGCCGCCTTGTGGGACGAGGTGAAAGATCGTCTTCATGATTCCGCATTTGGTCTTTCGGGTGGACAACAACAACGCTTGTGTATCGCCCGCGCCATCGCCAACCAGCCTGAAATTTTGCTGATGGATGAGCCTTGTGCCGCGCTTGATCCATTGGCCACACTGAAGATCGAGGAGTTGATCACCCGGTTGAAATCCCAATACACCATCGTCATTGTCACTCATAACATGGAACAAGCCACCCGCTGCTCGGACCGCACCGCGTTTCTCTATATGGGCAAGCTTGTTGAGTATGGTGAAACAGTGCAAATCTTCGAAAATCCATCCTATCCGGAAACCGAAGCTTATATCACCGGAAGATTCAGCTGATATGGAAAACCCATCTGAAAATCAGGTTGCCATTGATGTCCGCGACGTGGACTTCAGTTACGGGAGTTCGGTCGCGCTGAAGGGTGTCAATATGACCATTCCTCGCAATGAAATCACCGCGTTCATCGGTCCATCGGGTTGCGGAAAATCCACGTTGCTCCGGTGCTTCAACCGGATGAACGACCTGATACCTGGCGCGCGGGTTACGAGGGGTGGAATTTGGATCGATGGTTTTGAAATTCACAGCCCGGATGTTGATGGGGTCGAGCTCCGCCGCCGGGTGGGTATGGTTTTTCAGAAATCGAATCCTTTTCCGCGAAGCATTTACGAGAATGTCGCTTACGGGTTGCGGATTCTGGGTGAGCGATGCAAGAACACATTGGATGAGATCGTCGAAAAATCCCTGCGCGGCGCGGCGTTGTGGGATGAGGTGAAAGACCGTCTTGATGAGAGTGCCTACGGGCTATCGGGTGGGCAGCAGCAACGGCTTTGCATCGCCCGCGCGACGGCCACGGACCCTGAAATCATCCTGATGGATGAGCCTTGTTCGGCGCTCGATCCGATCGCTACGGCCCGGGTGGAGGAGTTAATTCTTGGGCTCAAGCAGCAGTTCACCATCGTGATTGTGACACACAATATGCAGCAGGCGTCGCGTGTTTCCGACCGGACGGCATTTTTCTATCTGGGCGAGCTTGAGGAATACGATTTCACTGATAAGATTTTCACCAAGCCGGCGAAGCAACGCACGGAAGAATATATCACAGGTCGTTTTGGTTGATTCCATTATAGGTTTCATCATCGATTTTTTCATTAAATTTCCATCCATCCAACCGCTATGCACAGTTCTCATATTCTTCATGATTTTGACCACGCCATTTCAACTCTTCGCGGTGAGGTCTTGTCGATGGCAGGCAAAGCCCGCCATAATCTCGAGCTGGCCGTGCAAGCCTTGTTGGAACGCAACATGGAACTTGCGAATGCAGTGATTGCCGATGATGTCGAGGTGGACGAACATGAACGCCATATCGACAAACTCGGCATGGAAATTCTCGTGCGCTTCCATCCTGTAGCCACCGATCTGCGGATAGTGATTTCCTCGATGAAGATCTCGATGAACCTCGAACGCGTCTCCGATCACGCCACTGGCATCGCCAAGCGGGCGCGAAAAATGAGCGCGAGCCAAGAACTACAAGATGCTACTTTGATCGAGCCGCTTTACACCATGGCCGACCATTTATTGCGGGATGCCATTTCCGCCTACAGCGAGCATGACGCGGCCTTGGGTGCCGGACTTCACGCCCGCGACAAGGAGCTTGATCGCATGTACAAGGCGGCCAGCGCCACTTTTGGCAACCGCATCGAACAGGGAAATGGCCGAAGTCAGGATTATTTGCACCTGATTCTCGTGACGCGCTCACTGGAGCGAGTGGGGGACCTGGCCGTCAACATCGGTGAAGATGTGGTTTTTTTGGAAGCTGCCCGGGATCTTCGCCACGAGGATCATCGGGTATTGGATTGAGGAAAATCTGCGGGAAATGCCCTCTTCATGGCAGCCGCGTCAGGGTTCAAGCGGCCTATTTGTCGGAAAGGCCACCGGGAAAATCACTGAATTGGGTCCGGCGCGGCAAATATCCGGGTTGCGGGAGAGTCGATACTATGTCTTTTTAGCGCAGTTCCGACACCATGGCCAGCAGCACAAGCACAACTCCCCTCAACGAACTGTTCCCCTTTGAGTTGGTTCGGGCGGAACTCGAGCGTGTTGAAATAGCGATTCGCGATCAAGTTCGCGGCTTTGATCCCGCGATTGAGCCATACGTGGCCTACATTTGCAACACGTCTGGGAAGCGCATCCGGCCGGCACTTTCTATTTTGGTGGGTGGAGCCGCAGGCGGTGTGAATGACGATCACTTGAAGCTGGGTGTGATTCTCGAGCTCATCCACATGGCCACCTTGGTGCATGACGACATCATCGACGGCGCGAACACGCGGCGCATGGTGCCCACGGCCAACGCCAAGTGGGGGAATTCACTCTCCGTCCTGCTTGGTGACGCGCTGTTTTCTCATGCTCTGACCCTAGCCACGGATTTCGACAGCATTGATATTTGCCGCAAGGTGGGAAATTCCGCCCGCGAAGTTTGCCAAGGTGAGATCATCCAGACGCAGCGGCGGTTTGATCTAACCTTCACCAAAGCCGAGTATTTCCGGGTGATCGGCATGAAAACCGGCGCGCTGTTTGCCTCAGCCTGCGGCCTCTCCGCCAAGCTTTCCGGGCTCGATGAGGCAACCGAAGCCCGCCTTCACGCGTATGGCATGAAACTCGGCACGGCCTATCAGATTTACGACGACTGCATCGATCTCGTGGGTTCCGAGGAAGTGATCGGCAAGACGCTCCGCACGGATCTGCTGAAAGGCAAGTTCACCCTGCCCATCCTGAACCTTCTTGAAACCGCTTCGGAAACGCAGCGCATCAAACTCAACAAGCGCATCCTCGATCAGGAGCCGCTTGATCTTCCCGTGTTGCTTGGCATCGCCGAATACGAAGGTGCCATTGAAAGCGCCGTGGATACCGCGCTCGGTCTGCTTGCAGAGAGTCGCGAGGATCTAGCGCCTCTTGGTGACTCCGTCCATGCGAGTGCGCTCGTGCAAATCACGCACTTCCTTGCCGGCTTGCTGGAGAAATGCCGGCGCTGAGTGTGCCTGCGCTGAGTGTGCCTGCGCTCAATAGACCTCGCTGAACGAGAGTCCGAGTTCGTTTTCCAGTTTGGTGATTTTCGGGCGTTCCCGTGGCTCGATCAAAGTGATGGAGATGCCCTTTTTCCCGGCTCTAGCAGTTCTGCCGCTGCGATGGGTGTAATATTCCATCTGCTCGGGAAGTTGGTGATGGATGACGAATGAGAGGTCCGCCACGTCGATCCCACGAGCCGCGACATCCGTGGCAATGAGAAATTGGGTGCGTTCCTTTTTGAACGAACGCATCACGGTGTCCCGTTCTTTTTGTGTGAGATCGCCCTGCAGGACATCGACGGGAAATCCCATGGTGGTGAGTTGTTTCCCGAGGATGATGGCACCCGCCTTGGTGCGGCAGAAGATGACTCCGCGGTTTTCCTTCTGGCGCTTGAGAAAGCTGGCAATGGAGTCCGTTTTTTCGTCGCGCGTGCAAATCTTAAATTGATGCTCGATGTCGCGGTTGACGACGTGGGCCTTGTCGATTTTCAGCTGATGGGGTTTGCCGGTCATGCAGTCCTTGATCAACTCGTGAATGGCATCCGGAATCGTCGCGGAAAATAGCCAGGTGCTCTGGCGGGCGCGGGTGAGCCCGAAAATCCGGACCAGTTCTTTTTTGAAACCCATGCTCAACATTTCATCCGCCTCGTCTAACACCAGATGCTTCACGTTGGCGAGCGTGAGTGCTTTTTTCTGAATCAAATCGATCAGACGTCCCGGCGTAGCGACCACGATGTGGGTCGGCCGCTGCAGGGCGGCGACTTGTTTGTCGAAGTCATCACCCCCGCAAAGAACCTCGACGAAGATTTTTTCGGAATATTTGGTGTAACGGAAAAGCTGTTTGCCGATCTGCTTCGCCAACTCGCGGGTGGGTGCGACGATGAGCCCTTGGATCTCCTTGGATTTCGGGTTTGCCTTCATCAGCAGCGGCAGGCCGAAGGCGGCGGTTTTCCCGGTCCCGGTCTGGGCTTGGGCGATCAGGTCTCCTCCATTTTCGAGTAGGAACGGGATCGCCCTGTCCTGGATTTCAGTGGGATGAATGATGCCGAGTTCCTGAAGTCCCTGCATCAGGTTGGCTGGAATTCCGAGTTCTTTGAAAGTTTTCAAGGTGGTGGTGTCAGGTGATGGTTAAAACCCCTTTGTCCGCCTGCGCCGGAGTGGGTCCCGAAGCGACGGAGTCAGTTCCGAATAACAGACATGGGTGTCTTGACTCGGGCGGCTCTCGGTTTTTGTATCAGGGGGATCAGGGGAAGCCCATGGAAGAATGTTTCTTTTCTCACTGAGGCGTGCGTTAGCCCATGTCCTGTCGCACGGTCCGGCTGCCGTCCTCCTCGATGGAAAAGACGAGCCGAATGCTTTCTGGTGGCAAGACTTCGGGAAACCGATCGCCCCATTCGGCGATGACAACCCCCTCGGCCTCGAGGTATTCATCCCATCCGATGGCGATCAATTCGTCGGCGTTTTCGAGGCGGTAAAAATCCAGGTGCAAGACCGGCAGCCTTCCGCCGGGGTATTCGTGGACCAGTCCGAAGGTGGGGCTCGTCACCTCGGCCGCCGAGCCGAGACCGGCGACGAAACCTTTCGTCCAATGGGTTTTGCCCGCGCCAAGGCCACCGATCAGCGCGATCACTGTTCCTGGACGCACGCCAACTGCGGCCGCGCGGCCCAGTTCCAGCATGGCTTCAGGTGATTCCGCTCGGTGTTGCATTATCTTGGACTCCGCAGAGGGAAGGTGAAAACGGGCCGAGTGACCACAGATTACTCAGATTTCACAGAGGATAATTCCATCGATTTTTTTGTCAGGATTTCACCTGTTGGGTGAAA
>CAYRLT010000598.1:0-1896 GCA_964425095.1 uncultured Luteolibacter sp. | reverse complement strand
ACGAAGAGACGGGTCGACGTTTCACGCCGAGTGGCGTGGGACAGCATTTACCTTTCAGGATCAGCCGTGCCTGCTGAGTGCCGTCCAGGATGTCAGCCGGCGCATCCAGGCGGAACAACATCTCCACCAGCGTATCGAAACCCGCAGGCACTAGCAGTCCGTACTGCTGGAGGTCTCGCACATCACTGAACTTTGCAAAGGATAATCATGACGAAAAAAAAGATACCCTCCCAATCAAACGCTGAAAACAAAGACCAACAATATCGCATCATTTTTGAATCTGCCAGCGATGGAATGATCGTCAGCGATGTACAGACCGGCCGCGTGGTGGATGCCAACCCTTCTGCCATTGCGATGCATGGCTACACTCGCGAGGAATTCATTGGCTTGCATTCGACGGCATACATCCACCCCGACAGCCACCATATGCTCACCAAATCTACCCTTGATCCTCAACTGGAGGAAAACATATTGGATGTGCCGGCGGTTCATTTGCACAAAGATGGCTCCTCGTTCTATGTGGATGTGCGCAGAACAACAATCCCATTTCAGGACCGACCACGTCATCTGAGCATCGTTCGAGATGCCACTGAGCGGATCGCTGCAGAACGCCTGCTCAATGAGCGATTGGAACTCCATACGCGCGAACAGTCCACTCTGCTGGAGATATCCCAAACTCTGGCATCCGCATTGGAACTCAAGCCAGGTTTGATCCTGGACCAATTGCGGGTCCTGATCGAGTACACCCATGCCGAGCTGTTCGTGCTTGATGGAACAGCCATGGTCGCTCTTGCCGTACGTGGTTCACAGAAGCTGGAAGAGACTGTGCCTTTCCGCATCCGGCTGAAAGGTCCGGAAACCCTGATGAGGCTGTTCAATGAGCACCGGCCTGAGCGTATTGCCGACGTCTGGAGTGCGGTTGAGCCGTCAGCACAATTTCTCCGGGCAATTCTGGATGACCAGGCAGACCTGCTGTTAAAAGGGGTGCGAGCATGGATGTGGATTCCCGTGGCAGTAAAAAACCGCGTTATTGGCAGCGTGGGCGTTGCGCATGTTGAGAAAGATTACTTTACAGCTCATCACGCAGATCTGGCCCTGACCGTGGCCAATCAAGCTGCGATCACCCTGGTAAACGCAGAATTGTATGAACATGCACAGGAGTTCGCTGCGTTGCAGGAACGTCAACGTCTTGCACAGAACCTGCACGACGCCGTTAATCAATCGCTCTTCTCCGCCGGCTTGATCGCCGAAGTTCTGCCACGCTTGTGGGAACGGGATCAGGATAAGGCGCGAAAGTCGCTGAATGATCTGCGCCGATTGACGCGTGCCGCGCAGGCGGAAATGCGTGCACTCTTGGCTGAACTGCGGCCATCTGCAATAACCGATACAGACCTTGGCGATCTATTGCACCTGTTGGGAAATGCGCTCTCCGGCCGCATTAATGTCCCCGTCACAGTGACAGTAGCGAAGGAAGTCATCCTGCCTCCCGAAATACAAGTGGCATTCTACCGTATATGTCAGGAAGCGCTGAATAATATCGCCAAGCATGCCAAAGCCAGCCGAGTCGATATAGATTTAAAGCATGATGGAACTGCCATAGAATTACACATACGCGATGACGGCCTGGGTTTTGATACTGAACAAAACACATCCGATCATGGTAACTTTGGCCTGAAAATGATGCGCGAACGCGCGGAAGCCGCGGGTGCGCTGCTAACTATCACAAGCAAGCCCGGTCACGGCACTGAACTCATTTCGCTGTGGATGAAAGACCCGCAGAAGGAGACCGAATGACAAACCCTCCTACCCAACCTATTCGCGTCATGCTGGTCGACGATCACACGATGGTGCGCTGGGGGCTGGCAACCTTCTTGATGGTTTTTGATGATTTTTTAT
>CAYRLT010000597.1:0-2297 GCA_964425095.1 uncultured Luteolibacter sp. | reverse complement strand
CGGCACGACGACGGCATCATAAGCCATCTTGCCCACTTGAAACACGCCAGTCTGTCGCGACTCTGATTGCGAAGGGAGAAGTGACTCGCAGATGAAATTGAAATCCTGCAGGCCGAAAAGCAACCATTCGGTGAGATCGGAGAATTGATTGTCGCGTTCCTCGCGCTCTGCAGCGGTTTGCTCCAACGGACCGCAACAGAGCCAGTAGGATTCGATCGGATGGACCACTCCGACACGGATCACCGGTTTCCCGCGAGTCATCACCGTGTTCAATCGGGCGAAATGATCCTCCACAATTCGATACTGATCGAACCATGGCGATTGATGACCGATGGAAGCCGGATAATCGCGCTTGGCTTCACCCTCCATAGACACCCAGGACAAATGATGATTCCGAATGGTGACTCCCAGAGCCGCCTGCCAATCCCCCTGACCTTTGTGACCTGCAAAATCAAAATCCCATCCTGTCACTCCATACAATTCGCTCAGCATGCCTTCCCGTCCGTATTGATGCACCGCGCTCTGCGCCTGTTTGGCCGTCGTGTATTCACGCCAGTCGCAGAGCATGTCGATACCGGGGAGTTGAAACGATCGGTAGGAACGCATCGCTTCCCCGAGCGCGTTAGCTTGGGAATGAAGGGTGGGTTCCTCCATCATGTGTCCGGTCAACGCGATTCCGTGTTCCTCGCACCATTTTCCCAGCACATCGGCATAGGCTGTAGCGAACCGTTCGCAGACGTGATCGTGGTAGCGATAGCGCGCGGTCGACGCCCTCCGGTTGGGCCATTCCCAAAACAACTCGGGCAAATGATCCTCCAAACGCTGTCCGTAGGCTTCTGCGAATGTGATCAGCAAATCCGATGTGAATGGAAGAAACAGGTCGTCCCTGTCCATTGGCGACCGGAGACCGGTTTTGTGGGTGAACTGCGGTTCATCGGTGAAGATGGCGGGGATTGTTTTTCCGAAATGTTCCCCGACGGCCTTGGCGTATGCTTCATGGGTGACCTCGATGAATCGCTTCGTGGCCTCTGGGTTCAACGTGTCGGCATAAGTTTGATGATTGAACCAGTCCACCGGCTTTGCTGTTTCGAGATAGGCATACCATAGCGTTCCCTCACCCTTGCTTTTTTCGCCTTCCCGCAAGCGTCGGTATTTTGCAAGAAACCCGTCCTTAAGTGTCACCTCGTAGATGCCGATCAGATGCCCGTTTTCATTGCGGTTAGCTCGGGCGCCGCTCGTGTTGGCCGGCGGCATGGCTCCAGAGCCGTAGGGCCGGCAGGTAAACAGCAAATGTTTAGCCCGGAACTGTTCTTCCTTGGTAACAAAGCCGCCTCCATAACCCGATGGCCATCGGTCTTCGTCATACAGCCAAGCCAACAGCTTCTTTTCGGCGGCTTTCTCCGTGCTCTTCTTGACAAGCGCCATGAATTCCTCGCCCAAGTAGGGAGTCTTCAAACCCGTGCGGACATGGATGTGGAAACCGCCCATTCCCATTGTCTCGAAATGTTCAATCTGCCGCTCGAGCTGGGGCCAGGAGAGCTTGTTGTTCCAGCACCAAAACGGAGTGCCCCGGTATTCGGAAGTTGGCGATTGAAATAGAGTCTTATCCAACGATTTCGTTACATCGTTGCGGGGATAAAGCATGGAAGGCATTTTCGTCGTATCGAGAAGACACTCGCTCCGGCCGAGCGATGGGCATGTTGGTTGTGGGAACGTGAGGCGACGATGCGTTGAACGGCACCTTATATAACTTAGCGTGATTGCACCATTAGCAATTCGTAGGGCCTTAGCACTCCGCCGGTGATTTTCACTTTGCCTGGGCCAGCAGGTTCGGTTTTGAACGTGCCGATCGTGAGCCCGCTCTCGTTCTCGGTATCAAAAATCTGCATTACGGTGTTCGCGAAGGACCCCGAGAAGCCGTAACGGTCCGCGAGCAACGCCTCGTCCACGACGATTGACAAAGGCACCTCGGCAGCGGAGGCATTGTATGCCGCCAACTGCGCTCTGGAAATGCCCGACCAGACTGAGACCGAGACAACAGGGGCATCCGAGACAGCGGCCAAGGGTTCCATGACGGGCGTGAGGTTCAAACCGCTGCTACTGAAATTCATGATTGGATATAGCAATGGTAGATGGGGCTCCGCTGGACCCAACCCTGGCCAACCACCGAGCGAAAGGGCTCGTGCCAGCCCCCGGTAGAACGGGCGCAAATCCGTTTTCATCCATGTAAGATCCTCCGGATTTGGACCAGGCTCAAACACCGCCGTCCCTTCCGGAGTGATCGCTGGCGAGCGGGC
>CAYRLT010000596.1:0-7933 GCA_964425095.1 uncultured Luteolibacter sp. | reverse complement strand
GGATGATCGCGATGTCGCCACGGCACTGCGTTTTATCTGGGATCACTACGCGCAAAACGCCCTCTCGGTGGATGATGTCGCCACCGCCGTCGGAATCCACCGTCGTGTGTTAGAAAAAGGATTCCGCCGCGAACTCAGCCGCGGCATCAACCAGGAACTCGTCCGCACCCGACTCAAGGCCGTCACCCTGCGCCTGGAAACCAGCGACGACAGCATCACCGACATCGCCTCGCAGACCGGCTACTCACGCCCAAACCACCTGTTCCGCACCTTCCGCGAGCACTTCGGCATGAGCCCGCGCCAGTATCGGGAAAACGCCCGTGCCACAGAAGGCTGAACGAAAAGTGGCGCGGGCGTCTCCGCCCGCCGCCGCCCAGAATGTCGCAATTTGCCATAAAATCCCGCAATTTGGTTCCGTCTCAATCCGCACCCGGGAATTCAAATTTCGCATCCTATAACCCACCCGGGTTTTCCGCCCGCTTCAAACCCTGAAATCATCAACCCATCCTCGATGAATATCTCCACACTCGATCTCATCATCATCGCCGTTTATCTGGTCGGCATCACGGCCATCGGCATCTTCGCCGGATATCGAAAAAAAACCACTAGCGAAGAGTATTTCCTCGCCGGAAAATCGCTCGGCTGGTTCTCAATCGGCTCCGCCATGTTCGCCTCGAACATCTCGACGATCCACCTTGTCGGCCTCGCAGCGGCCGGTTCCAGCATCGGCCTGGTGATGGGAAATTTCGAGTGGATGGCCTCGTTCTGCCTGATCGCCCTCGCATTGTTTTTTGCGCCATTCTATTTCCGCAGCGGAATCTCGACTTTACCGGAATTTCTCGAACGGCGCTACAGTCCGACCGCTCGCACCTTTCTTGCCGCGATCGCGATTTTTGGCGCGCTGCTAATCCACATCGGAATCAGCCTCTTCGCCGGAGCCAAACTGTTTGAAGCATTCCTCGGCATCCCGGTGATCTGGTCGATCCTGATCATTTCGGTCGTCACGGTGATCTACACCGTACTCGGCGGCCTCAAGGCGGTAGTCGTCACCGAGACCATCCAAACCTTCCTTCTGCTAGGCGGAGCGGTACTCCTCACGGTGCTTGGAATCCTCTACCTTCCTGAAGTCAAAGTACACAGTTATGCGGAGTTTAAGGCTCAACTCGAACCTAACCAAATGAGCATGATCCACTCGATCTTCGACGCCAAGGGCCACCTCAATCCCTACTCATGGCTCGCCATCCTGCTCGGCTATCCGGTCTTGGGCATCTGGTATTGGTGCTCGGACCAGACCATCGTGCAACGCGTTCTCGGATCACGCACCGAGCGCGACGGCCAGAATGGCGCGCTGTTCGCCGGCTTCCTGAAAATCCTCCCGCTGTTCCTGATGGTTCTGCCGGGCGTGATCGCTTCAGTCCTGATCAAAAATGGCGCGATGTCTCTGAGCACGCTTGCCGACGGCACTCCCGACTACAACGCCACCTTGCCAAGCATGATCAATCTCTTGGTTCCCGTGGGACTCAAGGGCTTTCTAACCGCTGGCTTGCTGGCAGCCCTGATGAGCACCATCGCCTCCGCCCTCAACAGCTGCGCGACCTTGATCTCAGTCGATATCGTCAAACGGATCAACCCGAACCTCGGCGACGCACAAGAAGTCAAAATCGGCCGGATCAGCGCCGGCGTCATCATGGTGCTCGCAATTCTCTGGTCCACCCAAGGCGGGCAATTCGGGACGATCTTCGAAGCAATCAATAAAATCCCAATGATCTTCGCCCCCGCCGTCACCACCGTGCTCGTCCTGGGAGTTTTCTGGAAACGCGGCAACAACAAGGCCGCCTTGACGACCTTCGCAATCGGCTGCGCTTTGGGCCTGGTCTATTTCATCATGGACATGAAAAGCGTCGGCGCGCTCATCATCGACAATCCAGCCGTCGGCTTCGCCGGGCTCGTAACCGACCCGGTGCAGGGCCTCGGAATTCCATTCATGCTCGCCGGGCCAATCCTTTGCGCACTCTGCATCGTTACTTACGTCATGGTGAGCCTGCTCAGCGCACCGCCATCACCGGGACAACTCGAAAACGCTTGCTGGGGAAGCCCGCTGAAGGCCGTCACGGAGACACGCATCACCGGCCTGAGCGACCCGCGGGTGGTGGCGCTCCTGCTGTTTGTCCTGTTGTGCGTGCTTTATATTTTCCTCCACTAACATTGTTTGAAAAATGACAGGCGACCACTCCACCATGACCGCCTTCGTGCTCCACGGCGCGAAGGACATCCGCAAAGAAGAAGTCCCCCGCCCCGCTCCCGGCCCGGGCGAAGTGTTGATCGCCGTGCGCGCAGCCGGCATTTGCGGCAGCGATCTGCATTACTACGCCCACGGCAAATGCGGAAACTTCATCCCCACCCGGCCATTCATCCTTGGCCACGAATTCGCCGGTGAAATCGTCTCCCATGGCGAAGGCGTCACCAGCCCGGCCATCGGCACGCGCGTCGCCGTCGATCCATCACGCGCCTGCGGCCGCTGCAAACAATGCCGCCAAGGCCGCTACAATCTTTGCCCGAAAATGGTCTATTTCGGCTCCGCCAGCGTGACGCCGCCAAGCAATGGCTGTTATGCCGAATACGTCAACGCACCCGCGCAAAACTGCTGGCCGCTGCCGGATGACTTTGAATACGCATGGGGAGCATTGTTAGAACCCATGAGCGTCGCCATGCACGCGGTCATGCGCAGCGGCGGTGTGGGTGGAAAAACCGTGCTCATCACCGGCGGCGGCACCATCGGCCAAATGATTTTGTTAGTCGCTGTGGCCTTCGGAGCCAGCAAGGTGATCGTTTCCGACATCAAGCCCTTCGCCCGCCGCTTCGCAGAGGAACACGGCGCGGCTGGCACGCTTGATCCCACCAGCAAAACCATGGCCGAAGAAGCCGCCAAGCTCTCACCCGGCGGATTCGAGGTGGTATTCGAAGCGGCAGGTGTCGGCGCGGCACTCGATCAAGCGATCCGCCTGAGCGCACCCGGAGCCACCGTCGTACAAGTCGGCACCCTGCCCGATGGCACCACCATCCCCGCCAACGCCCTACTCACCCGCGAACTCCAATACGTTGGCTCATGGCGCTTCGCCAACGTCTTCGAACGCGTCATCGAAATGGTCGTTTCCGGCCGCATCGACCCGCGTCCGCTGATCACCAAAATCCATCCATTTGAAAATCTAGCCGAAGCAATCGTCGAAGCCGGGTCGGGCGAGAATGTGCTTAAAATGCAAATCGAAAATCCGGGCTGAAATAGAAATTCTGAGCAATCTGTGGTCAATCATCCCGATTCCAGAACAACAGCCCACCAAACCAAATGAACTACACAACCCTCGGCAAAACCGGACTCAACGTTTCCCGCCTCAGCTTCGGAGCCTCCGCGCTCGGCGGTGTGTTTCGCGATATAGACGAAGCCGACGGCATCCGCGCCGTCCACGCCGCGCTTGATGCCGGGATCAACTACTTCGACGTCGCCCCCGCTTACGGCGGCACCGTGGCGGAAACCGTGTTGGGCAAGGCACTCAAAGGCATTTCACGCGACCGCTATTTCCTCTCCACCAAGGCCGGCAAATACACCGCGCTCGGCAGCTATGGCGCGGACGAACTCGACTACTCGCCCTCCCGCATTCGCGCCGGACTTGAGGAAAGCTTGCAGCGCCTCGGCGTCGATTACATCGACATCGTCCACCTCCACGACTTCGAATACCAAGGTGGAGCACAAACCGAAAGCGCTTTTGCCGAAGGCTTTCCCACACTTGTCGCCCTCAAACAGGAAGGCCGCATCGGCGCAGTCAGCGCCGGAATCTATCCACTTGATCTATGGCAACGCGTCATCGCCGAGGCTCCGGTCGATGCGATCCTCACCCACAACCATTACTGCCTCAACGACACCCGCGGGCTCGAACTCGTCGAACCCTGCCGCGCGAAAAACATCGGCATGATCAACGCCTCACCCTTTGCCAGCGGGCTTCTCACCGGCGGCAAGGTCGCCGATTGGCATCCGGCCAACGCAGAAGAACGCGCTATTTTCGCAGCAGCCGCCGCGTTTTGCGAGAGCCACGGTAGCTCCATCGCCAAACTGGCCTTCCAGTTCGCCTGCCAGCAAAGCCCGTTCCACACTACCATGTTCAGCACCGCCCGCACCTCATCGCTGGAGCGGAATCTCGCTTGGTATAACGAACCTTTCGACGCCTCCCTACTCGCTGAAGTGCAAAAAATTCTCGCCCCCGTCATGGACCAACAATGGAACTATGACGCAGGTGTTGAGAAATTGGATAAATAACCCGCGTATCCTCGCCGCCATGATTAAAAAACTAGCCCTTCCCTTTCTGCTGCTCATCGGCCTCTTCGCCGCCGTCGCCGAAACCGAAAAATCCGCACCTGCAAAGATCGGCTGGGTGGAAACCGTGAAACTCGACATCAAGGGATGGACGGTCCACGCCGATGCCCGACTCGTGAATGGCGAATACAAGGAGATCGGCACACGCTCGCTCAGCATGCTCGCCAACCACTTGGAACGCCTCACCATCCTGCTCCCGGAAAAACAACTCGCCGAGATGCGCAAGATGGAAATCTTCATCGAGCACTCCCATCCGGAGCTGGGCAACATGCAGTATCATCCCGACCTCGATTGGATCACCGAACACGGCTATGACCCACGGTTGGTGAAAAAAGTCCACATTCCACAAGCCGCCGAACTCGTTTCACGCCAGCAGATGCTCAAACACCCCGCTGTCATTCTCCACGAACTCGCCCACGCCTATCACAATCAAGTCCTCGGCTTCGAAGAACCGACAATCATCAAGGCATACGACGATGCGATGAAAAAGGGCATCTACCAACAATCGCTGCTCTACACCGGTAAGACCGTAAAGCACTACGCCACCACCAATCACAAGGAATACTTCGCGGAAGCCACGGAAGCCTATCTCTATCACAACGATTTCTATCCCTTCGTCCGCGCCGAACTCAATCAACACGACCCCGCCGCCTTCGCCCTCATGCAAAAAATCTGGGGTGAAACCGATTGACGGAAAAAGTGGCGCGGGCGTCTCGCCCGTTGCCAAAAAACCGAATGAATCCCATGTTAATCTGAAACAAACCCGGATGATTGGCCGCAGGCGGGACGCCTGCGCCACGTTCTTCCTCCGACTTTTTCCAAGCCTCATGAAAATCGACAGCCACCACCACCTCTGGGCGATCAACGACACCGACTATGTCTGGATGAGCGATGCGCATGCCGTAATCCGCCGTGACTTCCTTTCCGCCGATCTCGATGCCGCGCTCGATGAATCCGGTATCGACGGCAGCGTCGCCGTCCAGGCCCGCCAGATGATCGAGGAAACTAATTTTCTGTTAGCCATTGCCGATGCTAACCCGCGCATCAAGGCCGTAGTCGGCTGGGTGCCCCTGTGCGAGAACGGCGGCGAGCCATTTCTCGAACGCTACGCCGCGCACCCAAAACTGGCCGGCATCCGCCACGTCGTGCATGACGAACCCGATGACAACTTCATCCTACGCCCTGACTTCAACGAAGGAATCCGCAACCTCGCGAAATACAACCTCGTTTACGATATCCTGATTTTCTGGAAGCACCTGCCGCAGACCATTCAGTTAGTGGATCAACACCCGAACCAACCCTTTGTCGTCGATCACATTGCCAAGCCGCGCATCGCAGCGGGAAATTTCGACAGCGAATGGGCCAGCGGCATCCGTGAACTGGCCAAGCGCGAAAACGTCAGTTGCAAAATTTCCGGCATGCTCACCGAAGTGCGCGGAGAAACATGGGATCTTGAATTGCTGCGCCCTTACTTTGAAACAGTGTATGAAGCCTTCGGCCCGCAACGCGTGATGTTCGGTTCCGACTGGCCGGTCTGCTTGCTCCGCTCCAGCCACGCCGAATGGACGCACATCTGTGCCGAACTCTCAAAAAATCTAAGTCCCGGCACGCAATCCGCTTTCTGGGGCGACACCGCGGCGCGCATCTATCAAATCCAGAACTCCTGATTTTTCCGATCCATGAAACCAGAATTCAACTCATCCTCCGGCGATCCTCCGATGCCGTTCATGACGCAACTCAAGTCGTTCGACGGCACTTACTGGTGGTGCAACTGGATGGAGTTGGTCGAGCGTTTCGCCTATTATGGCGTAAAAGTGATGCTGCCGGTGTTCATGGTGGATTCCTTTAGCGGAGGCGGGCCGGAACTCACTCAAATCCAGAAAGGAAACATCTTCGCCTTCGCATTGGTGATTCAATCCTTCGTCCCGATCATCTCGGGCGGCTTCGCAGATCGCTACGGCTACAAGCTCAACATCGCGGCAGCGACCTTCCTCAAGATCGTCGGTTACCTCATTATGGGATACACGGTGCCACTGGCTGAGATGCTCGCCGGCATGCCACTAACCGAAGCCCGCCCACTAGGCGCGGATCACGCTTATGAGATTTTCACCCTGGGCCTATTGTTTCTCGCCTTAGGCACGGCCATTTTCAAACCCGGTGTGCAGGGACTCATCGCCAACCGAGTGACCAAAGACACATCTTCCCTGGGCTGGGGGCTTTTCTATCAGATGGTCAACGTCGGCGGCTTCGTCGGCCCGCTATTGGCCGGATACCTGCGCATCCTCGATTACGAATACGTCTTCCTCGCATGCTCCGGAGCCATCGCTCTCAACTTCATTCCACTCTTCTTTTTCGAGGACCCGGTTCGCAAACCCGCCGAAGGAGCCCAACTGGTGGGCCCTGGGCGGATGTTGCTGGATTCCATTCGCGGCCTACTCGACCCACGGTTGTTTTTCTATACGATCGCCTTCTGCGGCTTCTGGCTCATGAACCAGCAGTTCTTCGATATCCTGCCAAACTTCATCGACGATTGGGTGGACTCGCGCGGGGCAGCCAATTTCCTCATCGGCATCTTCGGCAATGGCGTGCCCACCGTGCAGGATGGTAACCTCACGCAGGAGTGGATGCTCAACGTCAACTCCCTACTCATCAGCATCTTCGCCTTTGCTGCGGGCTACTTTACCGGCAAATTCCGCCCGCTCCCCGGCATCATCGCAGGCATCATCTTCACGATCATCGCGATCTTCTGCCTCACCGGATCGATGAACGGCTGGTGGATCCTTTTCTGCATCGCTTTGTATGCGGTCGGCGAAATGACCGCCGCGCCGTGCAACCTTGGTTACCTCTCCCGCATCGCGCCTGAGGGCAAAAAGGGCCAATACATGGGCTACTCCAATTTCACCGTCGGCATCGGAGCATCGATCGGCTCCATCATCGCCGGCCATTATTATCAGAACAACTGCGACAAGGTGGTGCTCGCCCGGCGCTATCTGGTGGACGTGCTGCATGTGGACCACGCACAGGTGGCGGCGATCCAGAAAAGCGAGCTGTTACCATTTTTCCACGAAAAACTCGGTATGGATGCGTTCCAAGCCAGGCAATTGCTCTGGGACGCCTATCAACCCTACTCGCTCTGGTATCTTTTCGGAGCAATCGGCGTCGGTTCATTATGCGCGTTGTTTTTCTACAACCATGTCATTAACGCTTCGGAGAAAAACCCCGAGCATTCCTTCAACACGCGGGGCGACTTTTGGGTGAAGGCGTTTCTTGTGCCCATATCCGTGATCTTGGTGATCGCCACCTCTTTCTATTTCTCGGTTGGCCTCCTTCTCAACACCTTGTTCTTCTGCATGATGCTGGTCTTCGCGTTCTGGAAGAAAAGTCCGTCATCCGCCAACAAATGAAATAAGGAGCGGCGGAACAGCTTGCCCGGCGTAGCGCAGCGAAGACGGGTGTCCGCCGATGTCCATGAGAAGCCAATGTGGTGAGCAAAGCGCTTCCCATTGTCCCCTCATGGTCAGGGCGATCATGCATCGCCCCTCCGGAGCGGCGGAACATGTCCGCCGA